>JAOPVV010000178.1 GCA_025966005.1 Frankiales bacterium | reverse complement strand
ACCTCGACGACGGCCTGGCCATGCTCGAGCAGACGCTGCGCGACCTGGGCGGGACGCCGCTGCCCGCCCTGTGCGACGCGCTGCTGGACCGCCTGCTGCCGCCCGGCGCCGACGACGACGTCGCCCTGCTCGCGCTCCGGCTGCGCGAACGGGGCCCTGGAGCCGTCAGCCGTAGACCAGCCGGGTGATCCACTCGGCGACCAGGGCGGGCTTGGTCTCGCCCTCGATCTCGACGGTGAACGTGCGCGTGACCTGCAGCGTGTTCGGGTCCTTCTGCTCGACCTCCTTGAGCACGCTGCTCGCCCGGATCCGGGACCCGACCTTGACCGGGTTGACGAAGCGGACCTTGTCGAAGCCGTAGTTGACGCCCATGACGATGCCGTCGAGGCGGCTGGCGTCGACCGGGATCGTCGAGGACAGGGGGGTGAGCAGCGACAGGGTCAGGAAGCCGTGCGCGATCGGGACGCCCCAGGGCGACGCGGTCTTGCAGAGCTCGGGGTCGACGTGGATGAACTGCTGGTCCTCGGTGACGTCGGCGAAGGCGTTGATGCGCGCCTGGTCGATCTCGAGCCACTCGCCGGTGCCGTCGGGCTGGCCCACGGCCTCCAGGTGGAGCGCGTACGCCTTCTCGCCGTTCGTGGCCATGCGGGGTTCCTCCTGCAGCTCGGGGGTGTGGGCCACAGGATCGCAGAGCAGCGCGGCGGCGCGCGCTCAGCCCCCGGCGCGGCCGGTCTGCGCGGCGCGCTCGCGCAGGGTCTGGTGCACCTGCTCGGGCGTGTACGCCCGGCGCCGCCGGTGGTCACGCACCACCACGGCGCCGGACGCCGCCACGCCCGCCGCGCCCGCCAGACCGAGGAGCTTCCACCACCGCATGCGGCCAGTCTGCCCCCTAGGCTGCGCACGTGGTGCTCCCCGCGGCGATGACGCTCGACGAGGCCGTCGAGTTGACCCGGACGGGTGACGTCTGGCTGTTCCGCGGCTCGTCGACCGCCGACCGCGTGATCCGGCTGACGACCAACAGCCCGGTCAACCACGTCGGGATGTCGGTGGTGCTCGACGACCTGCCGCCGCTGATGTGGCACGCCGAGCTGGGGCAGTCGCTGCCGGACCTGTGGTCGGGCGACCACCACCGCGGGGTGCAGCTGCACGACCTGCGGGACGCCGTGACGACGTGGTCCCACCGGTACGGCCAGCGCGCCTGGCTGCGGCAGCTCGACGGGCCGGTGACGCGACCGATGGAGGACGCGCTGCTCACGACGATCGCGCGGCTGGACGGCACGCCGTTCCCGACGACGGCGCGACTGGCGGCCGGCTGGCTGCGCGGGCGACTGCCCACCGGCCGGGCGGCGGCGCACGCCGCGGTCGAGACCGCCTACTGCGCCGAGGTCGTCGCGCGCACCTGGACCGCGATGGGCCTGCTGCCCGACGACCGCCCGCCCGCCTGGTACGACCCGGGCCGGTTCTGGAGCGGCGACGAGCTGCCGCTGCTGGACGGGTTCCGGCTCGGCGGCGAGCTCGAGGTCGACGTCCCCTGAGCTAGGTGTTGGTCTCGTCGGCCGGCACGCCGTCGGGCAGCGACGCGGCCCCCGGCCCGGTGACGTCCGCGGTGACGTCGCCGCCCAGGACGTACGACGTCATCGACAGCGAGCCGTAGGCGTAGCCGTCGACCAGCACGTCCGTCCCGCCGCCGGAGGCGCTGGCCAGCCCGGCGAGGTACACGGCGGGCAGGAAGTGGTCCGGCGTGGGGACGGCCGAGGCGTAGTCGCGGTGACGCAGCAGGTCGGTGACGTCGCCGGGCCGCTCCACCAGCAGGGCCTTGGCGTCCTCGTCGAAGCGCTGCGCCCAGTCGAACCCGGCGTCCTTGCTGCCCCAGTCCATGCCGGGCAGGTTGTGCACGACGTTGCCGCTGCCGAGCACCAGCACCCCGGACTCGCGCAGCGGGGCGAGCCTCGCGCCGAGCTCGAGGTGGTAGTCGACCGGCTTGCTCGCGTTGATGGCGAGCTGCACCACGGGCACGTCGGCCCGGGGGAACGCGTGCACGAGCACCGACCAGGTGCCGTGGTCGATCCCCCAGCTGTCCACGTCGGCCCCGACCCAGGTCGGCTGCACCACGTCCGAGACCTCCTCGGCGAGCTCGGGCAGACCCGGCGCCGGGTAGTCGACCGCGAACAGCTCGGGCGGGAAGCCGTAGAAGTCGTGGATCGTCTTCGGCCGTGGCATCGCGGTGACCGCGGTGGCGCCGATGTACCAGTGCGCCGACACCACCAGGACCGCGCGCGGCGTCGGGACGGACGCCCCGAACGCCCGCCAGGCGTCGGTGTAGCGGTTGCGCTCGAGGGCGTTCATCGGGCTGCCGTGACCGATGAAGGCGGCGGGCATGAGCGTCATCGGGCAATCTCCTCGATCAGGGTGGGCAGGACGGCGAGCGCCCCCTGCGTCAGCCGTGACCCGCCGCGTCGCGGTGGCCCGACGGCCGGGACACCCGGCGACCGTAGCCCCGCGGACGCCGACGGGGCGGCCCTCCCGTGGGAGGACCGCCCCGTCGGAGCGATCTGGTGTCCGGCCGGGGCCGGACGTGCGGGACGTGGACTAGAAGTCCATGTCTCCCATGCCGCCGCCCATGCCACCGGCACCGCCGCCGGCCGGGGCCTTCTCCGGCTTGTCGGCGATGACGCACTCGGTGGTGAGGAACAGCGCCGCGATGGACGCGGCGTTCTGCAGCGCGGAGCGGGTGACCTTGGCGGGGTCGATGATCCCCTCCTTGATCATGTCGACGTACTCACCGGTGGCCGCGTTCAGGCCCTGGCCGGTGGGCAGGTTGCGCACCTTCTCCACGACGACGCCACCCTCGAGGCCGGCGTTGATCGCGATCTGCTTGATCGGGGCCTCGAGCGCCAGGCGCACGATGTTCGCGCCGGTGGCCTCGTCGCCGACCAGGTCGAGCTTGTCGAACGCGGTCACCGACGCCTGCAGCAGCGCGACGCCACCACCGGCCACGATGCCCTCCTCGACAGCGGCCTTCGCGTTGCGGACGGCGTCCTCGATGCGGTGCTTGCGCTCCTTGAGCTCCACCTCGGTGGCCGCGCCGACCTTGATCACCGCGACACCGCCGGCCAGCTTGGCCAGGCGCTCCTGCAGCTTCTCGCGGTCGTAGTCGGAGTCGCTCTTCTCGATCTCGGCGCGGATCTGGTTGACCCGACCGGCGATCTGGTCGGCGTCGCCGGCACCCTCGACGATGGTCGTCTCGTCCTTGGTGATGACGACCTTGCGCGCGCCACCGAGCAGCTCGAGGCCCGCGGTGTCGAGCTTGAGGCCGACCTCCTCGGAGATGACCTGGCCGCCGGTGAGGATCGCGATGTCCTGGAGCATGGCCTTGCGACGGTCGCCGAAGCCGGGCGCCTTGACGGCAGCCGACTTGAACGTGCCGCGGATCTTGTTGACCACCAGGGTCGCGAGGGCCTCGCCCTCGACGTCCTCGGCGATGATCGCGAGCGGCTTGCCGGACTGCATGATCTTCTCGAGCAGCGGCAGCAGGTCCTTGACGGAGCCGATCTTGGAGTTGACGACCAGGACGTACGGGTCGTCGAGCACGGTCTCCATGCGCTCGGGGTCGGTCACGAAGTACGGGCTGATGTAGCCC
>JAOPVV010000174.1 GCA_025966005.1 Frankiales bacterium | reverse complement strand
GGTCCGCCCGGTCGCGCGGACCACCGCGGCCGTGGTCGTGCGCGTCGGACCAGGCGGCTCCTGGCTGCGGGTGAGCGCCGCCGGCCGGACGCTGTTCGAGGGCACGGTCGCGGACGGCTGGCGCCAGGCGTTCATCGACCCGACCGAGCTGCGCGTGCGCGCCGGCAACGCCGGGGCCGTTGCGATGACCTGCGCCGGCAAGGACCTCGGCGCGCTGGGGACCACGGGCGCCGTCGTGACGGTGCGGTGCGGCCGGACGGGTCCTGTGCCGACGGGCCCTGCGCCCGGCTGAGCCCGCCCTAGACTCGGGGGGTGACCGAGCCGACGACCGCCCCGCGACGCGTCTCGCTCGTCACGCTCGGCTGCGCCCGCAACGAGACCGACTCCGAGGAGCTCGCCGGCCGCCTCGACGCCGCCGGCTGGGAGCTCTCCGACGACTCTCCCGACGTCGTGGTGGTCAACACCTGCGGCTTCGTCGAGAGCGCCAAGAAGGACTCGATCGACACCCTGCTCGCGGCGTCCGACACCGGCGCGAAGGTCGTCGCCGTGGGCTGCCTGGCCGAGCGCTACGGCACCCAGCTGGCCGACCAGCTGCCCGAGGCCGACGCCGTGCTCGGCTTCGACGCGTACGCCTCGCTGCCCGAGTCGCTCGCGCGGGTGCTGGGCGGCGAGCAGCTGCCCAGCCACACCCCCGGCGACCGGCGCAAGCTGCTGCCCATCAGCCCGGTCGAGCGGGCCGCCGCTGTCGAGCCGGGCGCCATCGACATCGGGCTGCCGGGCCACGCCGGCGGGCCGACCGTCGTGCGCCGCCGGCTCGACGACAGCCCGGTCGCGCCGCTGAAGCTGGCGTCGGGCTGCGACCGGCGCTGCTCGTTCTGCGCCATCCCGAGCTTCCGCGGCGCCTTCGTCAGCCGCCGTCCGTCCGACGTGCTGGCGGAGGCCCGCTGGCTCGCGCAGCACGGCGTGCGCGAGCTGGTCCTGGTCAGCGAGAACTCCACGTCGTACGGCAAGGACCTCGGCGACCTCCGGCTGCTCGAGACGCTGCTGCCCGAGCTGGCCGCGCTCGAGGGCATCGACCGGGTGCGGCTGTCCTACCTGCAGCCCGCCGAGATGCGGCCCGGCCTGGTCGAGGTGCTGACCGGCACCCCCGGCGTCGCGCCGTACTTCGACATGAGCTTCCAGCACTCGTCGGCGAGCGTGCTGCGCCGGATGCGGCGCTTCGGCGACACCGACCGCTTCCTCGACCTGCTCGCGCAGATCCGCGCCGGCGACCCGACGGCGGCGGTGCGCAGCAACGTCATCGTCGGCTTCCCGGGCGAGACCGAGGCCGACGTCGTCGAGCTCGAGCGCTTCCTGGTCGCCGCGCGGCTCGACGCGGTCGGGGTGTTCGGCTACTCCGACGAGGACGGCACCGAGGCCGAGACGCTGCCCGACCACCTGCCGCAGGACGTCGTCGACGCCCGCGTCGCCCGGATCAGCGAGCTGGTCGAGGAGCTCACCAGCCAGCGGGCCGAGGAGCGGTGCGGCGAGGTCGTCGACGTGCTCGTCGACAGCGTCGTGGACGGCGTCGCCGAGGGCCGGACCGCCGGGCAGGCGCCTGAGGTCGACGGCAGCACCACGATCGTCGGAGCCGACCTGCGGGTCGGCGACCTGGTGCGCGCACGCATCGTCGGCAGCGAGGGCGTCGACCTCGTCGCCGAGCTCCTCGCCGTGCCCGCACTGGCGTGACGGAGGCGCTGCGCGGACCCGGCCAGGCGCGGGTCAGCTCCTGGAACATCGCGAACTACCTCACCGTGCTGCGGCTGGCGCTCGTGCCGGTCTTCCTCGTGCTGCTGCTCGGACGCGAGGGCGAGGACGACGGCTGGCGGATCGGGGCCGCGCTGGTCTTCGTCCTGGCCTCCTACACCGACCGCGTCGACGGACAGATCGCCCGCGCCCGCGGGCTCGTGACCTCCTTCGGCAAGCTCATGGACCCGATCGCCGACAAGGCGCTCACCGGTGGCGCGCTGGTCGGGCTGTCGCTGCTCGACGAGCTGCCCTGGTGGGTCACGGTCGTCGTGGTCGTCCGCGAGGTCGGGGTCACGGCGCTGCGCTTGTTCGTCATCCGGCACGGCGTGATGCCGGCCAGCCGCGGTGGCAAGCTCAAGACCGCCCTGCAGGGGCTCGCGATCCTGCTGTACCTGCTGCCGCTGGTCGGGTTCGCGGCCAGTGCCCGTACCCCGGTCATGGCGCTCGCGGTCCTGGTGACCGTCGTGACCGGCGTCGACTACGTGGTGCGGGCCGTGACGCTGCGGCGGACGTCGGCCCGGGCCGACATGAAGCGGGCGCGCAAGGCGGCACGGCAGTGAGGCGCGGACGCACGAGGCCGGGGCGCACGAGGCCGGGGCGCGTGAGGTCGGGCGCGTGAGGTCGGCCGTGGTGGCGGTCGGCGACGAGCTGCTGCTGGGCGACATCGTGAACGGCAACGCCGCCTGGCTGGGCGCCCAGCTGGCCGCGGTCGGCGCCCCGGTCGTGCACTCCTCGATGGTGGGCGACACCGTCGAGCGCATCGCCACGGCGGTCCGGCGGGCGCTCGAGGACGCCGACGTCGTCGTGATCACCGGCGGCCTCGGGCCGACCAGCGACGACCTGACCCGCGAGGCGGTCGCGCAGGTGGCCGGTGTCGGCCTGGTCCGGTCCCCGACGATCGAGCAGGAGCTGCGGGCGAAGTTCGCGGCGTACGGCGTCGACATGCCCCAGGCCGTGCTCAAGCAGGCCGACGTGCCCGAGGGCGCGGCGCCGCTCGACAACCCGGTCGGCACCGCGCCGGGGCTGCGCATCGAGGTCGGCGGCGCGCTCGTCTTCGCGATGCCCGGGCCGCCGCACGAGCTAACCGCGGTGTTCGCCGTCGCCTCCGCCGAGCTGCGGACGCTCAGCGGCGGGGTCGGGCTGACCCGCACGCTGCACTGCGCCGGCACGGGCGAGAGCGCCGTGGCCGAGGTCGTCGAGCGCACCGTCACCGTCCCCGAGGGGGTCGACCTCGCCTACCTGGCCGGGGGAGGGGTCGTCCGGGTGCGGCTCACGACCGTCGCCCCCAGCGAGGCCGACGCCGACGCCGTGCTCGCCCCGCTGCTCGACGCGCTCGCCGACGCCCTCGGGAGCGCGGTCTTCGGCCGCGACGACGACAGCCTGCCCGGGGTCGTCGTGGCCCGGCTGCTGGCGGCCGGCAGCACCGTCGCCGTGGCCGAGTCGCTCACCGCCGGGCTGGTCGGGGCGGCCCTGACCGAGGTGCCCGGCAGCAGCGCGGTCTTCCGGGGCGGGCTGCAGGTCTACGCGACCGACCTCAAGGCCGGGCTGGCGGGCGTGCCGCAGGCGGTGCTGGACGCGCACGGCGCCGTGTCGCCGCAGACGGCAGCCGCGCTCGCCGAGGGCGTGCGCTCCCGGCTCGGGGCGACGTACGGGCTGGCGCTCACCGGGGTGGCGGGTCCGGACGAGCAGGAGGGCCACCCGCCGGGCACCCTGCACCTCGCCGTCGCCGGCCCGGGCGGCACCCGCACCCGGTCGGTCCGGCTGCCCGGCGACCGGGCCCGGGTGCGCCTGCTGGCCGTGACCTCGGCGCTGGACCTGCTGCGGCGCACGCTGCCGTGAGCGGTGGTTCCGCTCCGGGCTGACACACCGGTGCGCGGGCCAGATCGCTTGGCGGCTGCTCGGCGGGTAGGTTGGTCGCCGGACGAGGAGGTGGTGACATGGCGGTGCTCCGCACGCTGCTCGGCGAGGCCCTGCGCACCACCCGGCTGGGTCAGGACCGGACCCTGCGCGAGGTCTCGTCCGCGGCCCAGGTCTCCCTCGGCTACCTCAGCGAGGTCGAGCGCGGTCAGAAGGAGGCCTCCTCCGAGCTGCTCGCCAGCATCTGCCGCGCGCTGGGCGTCCGCCTGTCCGACGTCCTGAGCGACGTCAGCGAGAGCCTGTCGGCCCTGGAGCCCGAGCCCGCGCCGGTGCTCGTCCGGGTGCGCGCCGGCGGGCTGGCCGAGGTCGGCAGCCGGGTCGAGGTCGGTGCGGACGGTCCCGCCGCCGAGCTGCGCTCGCCGGTGCGTGCGGTGCGCGACGTCGTCGCCGCCGCCTGACGCCCCTGCTCGTGACCGCCCCTGCGTCCTCGCCCTCCGACGCGCCGCAGCGCCAGGTCGGCACCCGCACCCGCTCCGGCAACGCCATGCTGCGCACCCGCGCCGCGATCCTCGAGGCGGCCGCCGGCTGCGTCCAGCGCTTCGGCGTCCGCAAGACGACGATGGGCGACGTCGCCGCGCAGGGCGGGGTCGCCAAGGCGACGCTCTACAACCACTTCCGCACCAAGGACGACGTCCTGCGCGCGCTGGTCGACGCCCGCGTCGCCGAGCTCGGCGAGCGGTGCGCCGCGACCGCCGCCGAGCGCGGGCTGGC
>JAOPVV010000159.1 GCA_025966005.1 Frankiales bacterium | reverse complement strand
GCTGGGGACGCCGCTGCCGGGCCCCCCGCTGCTGGGGTCCGTGCTGCTGGGGAAGGTCGGCGCCCGCTTGGCCAGGAAGGCGTCGACTCCCTCCTGCCCGTCCGGTCCGCCGGCGGACGCGCGGATGGCGAGGGTCTCGCGGCGCAGGGCACCCTCGGGGTTCGAGACGGCCTGCGCGCGAAGCAGGTGCTTCGCAGCGACCTGCGCGCTGCGCGAGCCGGCCAGCAGGGTCGCCACCACGGTGCTCACCGCGGCGTCGAGCTCGCCGTCGGGGTGCACCTGCGCGACGAGACCGGCGGCCTGCGCCTCCGCGGCGCTGAGCATCGGGTTGAGCAGCGCGAGGTGCAGGGCGCGGTGCAGCCCGACGCTGGCGCTCAGCAGGCTGCTGCCGCCGTCCGGTGACAGCCCGATCTTGGTGTAGGCCAGGGTGAAGCGGGCCGACGCCGCGGCCAGGACGACGTCGGCGGCGGCGGCCAGCGGCACGCCGGCTCCCGCCGCGACGCCCTGCACCACGCTGACGACGACGGCGTCGAGGCGCTGCAGGTCGCTGACCGCGCGGTGCAGCGTCTCGGCGAGGTCGTCGATGTAGTGCTCGCGGTCGTCGGCGGCCGCCATGCCCGCGACGTCGCCGCCGACGCAGAACGCCTTGCCCTCCGCCCGCAGCACCACGACGTGCGCGTCGTCGCGACGGGCACGGCGCACCGCGTCCAGCAGGTCGTGCGCCGACGACAGGTCGAGCGAGTTCCCCCGCTCCGGTCGGGCCATCGTGAGAGTGGCGGCCCGGTCGGCCAGCTCGTACCGCACGGCGCTCACGACAGCGGCTCCAGGAACAGGTCGGCGTCGAGCGGACCGGTGGCGCTCGGGTCGGCCCGGTAGCGCTCGAGGTCGGTCACGCCCTCCTCGGCGAGCACCTCGTCGTCGAGGAAGAAGTTGCCCGTGCAGGTGCGGCTGTCGCGCACCAGCACGGCGTGGGCGGCGTCGGCCATGATCGCCGTCGTGCGGGTGCGGGCCAGCGCCTCGTCGCCGCCGAGCAGGTTGGCGACCGCCGCCGTCGCGATCGTCGTGCGCGGCCACAGCGAGTTGGCGGCGATGCCGGCGTCACGCAGCTCCTCCGCCAGGCCGAGCGTCACCAGGCTCATCCCGTACTTCGCCATCGTGTAGGCGAGGTAGGCGCCCGCCCACTTCGGCCGCAGGTCCAGCGGCGGCGACAGCGTCAGGACGTGGGCGTTGTCGCTCTTCTCGAGGTGCGGGATCGCGCTCTTGCTCAGCAGGAACGTCCCACGGGCGTTGATGGCCTGCATGAGGTCGAAGGACTTCATCGGGATGTCGCGCGTACTGCGCAGGTCGAGCGCGCTGGCGTTGTTGAGCACGACGTCGATCCCGCCGAAGCGGTCGACGGCGGCGTCGACCGCCCGCTGCACGTCGGCCTCGTCCCGGACGTCGCCGACGACCGCCAGCGCCTGCCCGCCGGCGGCTTCCACCTCGGCCGCCGCGGTGTGCACGGTGCCCTCGAGCCTGGGGTGCGGCTCACCGGTCTTGGCGAGCATGACGACGTTGGCCCCGTCGGCGGCAGCGCGCAGGGCGATCGCCAGTCCGATGCCGCGGCTCCCGCCCGACATGAGGATCGTGCGTCCGGACAGCGTGCGGGTCATGGCCGGCTCCTCAGCGCGGGGGCAGGACGGGGGTGCGGCCGAGCTCGGCCTTGGCGAGCGAGCGCAGGTGCACCTCGTCCGGTCCGTCGAACAGCCGCATCGCGCGGTGCCAGCCGTACATCGCGGCGAGCGGGGTGACGTCGGTGACGCCGGCGCCGCCGTGCACCTGGATGGCCCGGTCGATGACCCGGGTGGCGGTCCGCGGGACGGCGACCTTGGCCATCGCGACGAGGTCCTTGGCGGCCTTGTTGCCCTGGGTGTCGATGACGTGGCAGGCGGCGTGGCAGACCAGCCGGGCCTGCTCGATCTCGAGCCGCGACTCGGCGATCTGCTGCTGCACCACGCCCTGGTCGGACAGCGGCCCGCCGAACGCGACGCGCTCCTTGGCCCGGCCGACCATGAGTGCGAGGGCGCGCTCGGCGGCGCCCAGGGCGCGCATGCAGTGGTGGATGCGCCCGGGCCCGAGACGGGCCTGCGCCGCGGCGAAACCGCCGCCCTCCTCGCCGATCACGTTGCTGACGGGCACGCGGACGCCGTCGAAGCGGACCTCGGCGTGGCCGTGCTGGTCGTGGTGGCCGAACACCGGCAGGTCGCGCACCACGGTGACGCCGGGCGTGTCGCGCGGGACGAGCACCATCGACTGCTGCCGGTGGGTGGCGGCGGTCGGGTCGGTCTTGCCCATGACGATCAGCACCGCGCAGCGCGGGTCCATCGCCCCGCTGGTCCACCACTTGCGGCCCGTGATGACGTACTCGTCGCCGTCGCGCTCGATCCGGGTGGCGATGTTGGTCGCGTCGCTGCTCGCGACTGCGGGCTCGGTCATGGCGAAGGCCGACCGGATCTCACCGGCCAGCAGCGGCGCCAGCCACTCCCGCTGCTGTTGTTCGCTTCCCAGCAGGTGCAGCAGCTCCATGTTGCCGGTGTCGGGCGCCTGGCAGTTGATCGCCTCGGGGGCCA
>JAOPVV010000145.1 GCA_025966005.1 Frankiales bacterium | reverse complement strand
CGGCCCCCGGCCCGGTCGGGAACGCGCGCACCTCGACCGCGCCCGTGCCCGGCTCGGCGCCGAGCTCGAGCCGCAGCGGCCCGCCGACCGGCAGCACCAGCCACCACCCGCGGCCGACATCGGTGTCGATCAGGCGGTCGAGCACGTCGTCCACGTCCATCGTCTCACCGGCGGCATCGCCGTAGCCGGCGAGGAACCCGGGCACCTGCTCGCTGTGCAGCCAGCACTCGTACGGCTCGGTCACCGGCTCAGCCTGCTCGATCAGGCCTCGCGGCGCCTCTCGACCGGGCAGCCCCGGGGGAACGTCCCGAGCGTGGCGACGTCCCGGCCCGGCACGTACGTCGTGAGCGTCGGGGGTCGCGGGCGTGCAGCGGCTCGACCCGGGGCGGCAGCGCGCGCACCACCCGGCCGCGCAGGCGCTACAGCGACGCCTCCAGAGGGGACAGCCCGTTCGCGTCCCTGATCACGTCGACGACCGAGCGCATGATCTGCGTGAGCTCGAAGTCCTTCGGCGTGTAGACCGCCGCGACGCCCTGCTCCTTGAGCCGCTTGGCGTCCTGGTCGGGGATGATCCCGCCGACGACCACGGGCACCTCGCCGATGCCGGCGGCCTCCAGGCCCTTGAGCACCGACGGCACCGCCTCCATGTGGGAGCCGGACAGGATCGACAGCCCGATGACGTGGACGTCCTCCTCGACCGCCGCCGCGACGATCTGCGCGGAGGTCAGCCGGATGCCCTGGTAAACCACCTCGAAGCCGCAGTCGCGGGCCCTCACCGCGATCTGCTCCGCGCCGTTGCTGTGCCCGTCCAGGCCGGGCTTGCCGACCAGGAAGCGCAGCCGCACCCCCATCTCCTGGCCGGTCCGCTTCACCGCGTCCCGCACGGCGGCGATCGCCTCGCCCGCCTCGCCGTGGGCGACGGCGCCGGAGACGCCGGTGGGCGCGCGGTACTCGCCGAAGACCTCGCGCAGCGCCCCCGACCACTCCCCCGTGGTGACGCCCGCCTTGGCGCAGGCGACGGTCGCCGCCATGAGGTTGACGTCGGTCGTGCACGCGTCGCGCAGGCCGCGCAGGGCCTCGTCGACCGCGGCCGCGTCGCGCTGCTCGCGCCAGGCCCGGACGGCGTCGATCGCGTGCTGCTCGACCTCCGGGTCGACGGTCATGATCGCCCCGTCGATGTCGGCGGTCAGCGGGCTGGGCTCGGTCGTCTGGAACCGGTTGACGCCGACGACGACGTCCTCGCCGGCCTCGATGCGCCGGCGGCGCTCGGCGTGCGAGCCGACCATCGCGCTCTTCATGTAGCCGGTCTCGACGGCCGCCACCGCGCCGCCCATGGCCTGCACCTTGTCGACCTCGGCCCGGACCTGCTCGACCAGGCCGTTGACCTTCTTCTCGACCACGACAGAGCCCTCGAACAGGTCGTCGTGCTCGAGCAGGTCGGTCTCGAAGGCGAGCACCTGCTGCAGGCGCAGCGACCACTGCTGGTCCCACGGGCGGGGCAGTCCGAGGGCCTCGTTCCAGGCCGGCAGCTGCACGGCGCGGGCGCGGGCGTCCTTGGACAGCGTGACGCCGAGCATCTCGAGCACGATGCGCTGCACGTTGTTCTCGGGCTGCGCCTCGGTGAGGCCGAGCGAGTTGACCTGCACGCCGTAGCGGAAGCGCCGGTGCTTGGGGTCCTGCACGCCGTACCGCTCGAGCAGCAGCTCGTCCCACAGCTGCGTGAAGGCGCGCATCTTGCACATCTCCTCCACGAAGCGGACGCCCGCGTTGACGAAGAAGCTGATCCGCGCGCAGACCTCTCCGAAGCGCTCAGCGGGCACCTGGCCGGCGGCCTTCACCGCGTCGAGGACGGCGATGGCCGTGCACAGCGCGTACGAGATCTCCTGGACCGGGGTGGCTCCGGCCTCCTGCAGGTGGTAGCTGCAGATGTTGATCGGGTTCCACCTGGGGATCTCGGTGACGGTGTAGGCCACCATGTCGGTGATCAGCCGGAGCGAGGGCCCGGGCGGGAAGACGTACGTCCCGCGCGACAGGTACTCCTTGATGATGTCGTTCTGGGTGGTGCCCGACAGCTGCGAGGCGTCGGCTCCCTGCTCCTCCGCGACGGCCTGGTAGAGCGCGAGCAGCCACATCGCGGTGGCGTTGATGGTCATCGACGTGTTCATCTCGGCCAGCGGGATCCCGTCGAACAGCGCGCGCATGTCGCCGATGTGCGTGACCGGCACGCCGACCTTGCCCACCTCGCCGCGGGCCAGCTCGTCGTCGGGGTCGTAACCGGTCTGGGTCGGCAGGTCGAAGGCCACCGACAGGCCGGTCTGGCCCTTCGACAGGTTGTTGCGGTAGAGGGCGTTGCTGTCCTCGGGCGTCGAGTGGCCGGCGTACGTCCGCATCACCCAGGGCTTGTCGCGCGCGGGGCGGCCCTGCGGCGGCGCGGCCGCCACCTCGGCGGCGGGGACCTCAGAACCGATCGACTGCACCGTCTCCGTCATGGGCGGATCGTACGGGGGGGCCCGGGCCGCCCGGGAGGGTCACTCCTGTGACAGTCGCAACGCTCGTGCGTCGGGGGCAGGCAGGCAGCCCGCTGGCGCGCCCACCGCGGCCAGCCCGGCGCGGTCGCCGGCGTCGAACACCGACTCGCTGCTCGTCGTCTGCGGGTACATCACCTGCGTCGGGTCCAGGACGTGCCCGAGCCCGACGGCGTGCGCCAGCTCGTGCAGGAGGACCTCGCCGTCGGTCGTGCCCGGCCCGAAGCCGGGCGACAGCCGGTTCGTGGCGTCGAGCACCACCTGACCGCTCACCAGCGAGGCGCCGTCGCGCCCCGGCACGGCGACGGCCAGGCTCGTGCCCTGCACGCCGTTCCCGAGCGCGAGGTCGGTCGCCCCGACCGGGACCCACCCGATGAGCAGCGGCGCCCACCGCTGGCCGTAGCGCTCCGGCTGGTAGGCCGGGCGCTCGCCCGACGGCAGCTCGTCGGTGTCGCCCTCGTCGACGAACCGCAGGCCGCTGGCCGCGGACACCCGGCGCAGCGCCTCCGCGAGGTCGGCCCGCCCGGCATCCGGCGCCCAGCCCGACTGCACCACGTAGGAGATGGGCCGGCAGGGGTCCCACCGCGCCGGGCGTCCCTGCTCGTCGACATAGGTCGGGCCCCACCCGGCGCTCGCCGGTGCGTCGGCGCCGACCGCGAGGACCTCGCCGACCGCGGCCGCCTGCACCCGCCGGACGGCCAGCGCGCCGGCGGTGGCGACC
>JAOPVV010000065.1 GCA_025966005.1 Frankiales bacterium | reverse complement strand
TCGCGCCTTTCAGCGGCGGCAACAACGGCTCGATACGGGCCCACTGCTCATCAGTCAGAAGCGACGTCGTCGACATCCACCGAGCATCTCGCCCGAACCACGCTCAACAATTGAGACACGCCCTAGGGGAGATCACGTACGAGGACGTGCGCCGCTGGCACACGGACCGGCTCAAGCACACGGGCGACACTCAGGTCCGGCAGGCGTACAGCCTCCTCCGCGCCATCCTCAACACGGCTGTGAAGGACAGGCTGATCCAGCGCGACAACCACCCGTGCCAGATCACGGGCGCTGGCCAGCCGGAGGAGAAGGAGCGCCCGCTCCTCGAGTGGGACGACGTGCAGGCCATGGCGGACGCCATCGAGCCGTACCTACGCACAGCAGTCCTGCTCGCCTTCGACGCTCACCTACGACCCGGCGAGCTGCTCGCGGTCCAGCGGCGGGACGTGAGCCTCAAGGGCCGGACGCTCCGGGTCTGCCGACAGGTGGTCCGGACCAAGGAGCACGAGGACCCGGAGCGCGCCGGCAAGCGCCTCGCCATCGAGACGGACCCGAAGGCGGACAGCGTCCGCACGGTCGACCTGTCGGACTGGTGCTGCGACCTCCTCCGTGACCACCTCGCCGCGACGGCCAAGGGGGCGCTCCCATCAGCCCGCCTGTTCACGCGACCCGACGGCAAGCCGGTCCAGCACGACGACCTCCAGAAGGCGTGGCGGGAGGCGCGCGAGCCGCTCGACCTGGGCTGGTCGCACCCGCACGACCTGCGCGCAGCCGGCCTAATGCTCGTCGCCCAGTTGGGCGCGACGGTCAAGGAGACGCAGGGCCAAGCCGGTCACGCCACGGTTGCGGCCTCGATGATCTATCAGCGGAGGGCCAGCACCAAGCGTGGTCGCGAGCTGGCGGACCTCCTTAGCGCGTACGCGGCGAAGCAGGCCAAGCGCCAGCCGGAGGCCGGAGACAACACCGCCTCGTAGTGACGCCCGAGTGACGCTCCGGCTGCGCTCGACCCAAGCCGCCGACCCGCTCTCCGAAGCCGTGTACTTGCATCGGCCCAGGTGAGCGGCTCGGGGGCAGGGCTCCGAGCGAGAGAGCGGGCGACGGGAATCGAACCCGCGTAGCCAGTTTGGAAGACTGGGGCTCTACCATTGAGCTACGCCCGCGCGAGGCGTGCGGGCGCTGGTGCGCCCGCAGAGACCCTGCGCCGGACAGTCTGCCCGATCCGCCCGCCGGACCGTTGCGCAGGGTCCGGCGGACGCGCCCCACGCCGGCTGGCAGCGGTCAGCGGTTCTCGACCAGGGCGGTGAACCTGCGCAGCCGCAGGCTGTTGGTCACGACGAACACCGAGCTGAACGCCATGGCCGCGCCGGCGAGCATCGGGTTGAGCAGCCCGGCGGCAGCCAGCGGGATCGCCGCGACGTTGTAGCCGAAGGCCCAGAACAGGTTGCTCTTGATGATCCGCAGCGTGCGCCGGGACAGCCGGATCGCGTCGGCGGCGACCCGCAGGTCACCGCGGACCAGCGTCAGGTCGCTGGCCTCGATGGCGACGTCGGTGCCCGTGCCCATGGCCAGGCCCAGGTCGGCCTGGGCGAGCGCGGCGGCGTCGTTCACGCCGTCGCCGACCATCGCTACGCGCCGGCCCTGCGCCTGGAGCCGCTGGACGACGGCGACCTTGTCGGCGGGCATCACCTCGGCGATGACCGTCTCGGGGCCGGCCTCGATCCCGACCTCGCGGGCGACCGCCTCGGCGACCGCCCGGTTGTCGCCGGTGAGCAGGACGGGCGTGAGCCCGAGCGCGCGGAACTGGCGGACCGCTGCGGCGCTGGTCGGCCTCACCGTGTCGGCGACGGTCAGGACGCCCCGGGCGCGACCGTCCCAGGCGACCGCGACCGCTGTCCGGCCACCTGCCTCGGCTGCGGCCATCGCGGCCTGGAGCTCGGGGGTGAGCGGCTGCGACCAGTCGGCGAGCAGCCGGCTGCGGCCCACGAGGACGGCTCGGCCGTCCACGACGCCCTGCACGCCGAGACCTTGCAGGCTCTGGAAGTCCTCGACGGCGGGCAGCGGGCCGACGCGCTGCGTCGCGCCCTCGGCGAGGGCCCGGGCGATCGGGTGCTCGCTGCCGGCCTCCAGGGCTCCGGCCAGGCGGAGCAGCTCCTGCGCGCTCACGCCGGCGGCGGGGACCACGTCGACCAGGCTCATCTGGCCGGTCGTGATGGTGCCGGTCTTGTCGAGCACGATCGTGTCGATCCGCTCGGTGCTCTCCAGCGCCTCCGGGCCCTTGATGAGGATGCCGAGCTGCGCGCCGCGTCCGGTGCCGACCATGAGCGCGGTCGGCGTGGCGAGCCCGAGCGCGCACGGGCACGCGATGATGAGGACGGCGACGGCGGCGGTGAACGCGGCGCCGAGCCCGTTGCCGGTGCCGATCCAGAACCCGAGCGTGCCGACGGCCAGGGCGATGACGATCGGGACGAAGATGCCGCTGATCCGGTCGGCGAGCCGCTGGACCTGGGCCTTGCCGTTCTGGGCCTCCTCGACCAGCCGGGCCATCTGCGCCAGCTGGGTGTCGCTGCCGATCCGGGTGGCCCGCACGACCAGCCGCCCGCCGGCGTTGACCGTCGCGCCGGTGACGGCGTCGCCGACGGCGACCTCGACCGGAACCGACTCGCCGGTGAGCATGCTGGCGTCGACCGCGCTGCTGCCCTCTGCGACGACGCCGTCCGTGGCGATCTTCTCGCCCGGCCGGACGACGAACAGGTCGCCGACGGCGAGCTGGTCGGTGGGGATGCGGACCTCGGCCCCGTCGCGCAGGACGGCGACGTCCTTGGCGCCGAGGTCGAGCAGCGCCCGCAGGGCCGCTCCGGAGGCCCGCTTGGACCGGGCCTCGAGGTAGCGGCCGGCGAGGATGAACATGGTGACGCCGGCAGCGGCCTCCAGGTAGATGTTGTTCGCGCCGTCGCTGCGCTGGATCGTCAGCTCGAACGGGTGCGTCATCCCGATCTCGCCGGCGGTGCCGAAGAACAGCGCGTACACCGACCAGGCGAGCGCGGCCAGCGTGCCGACGCTGATCAGCGTGTCCATCGTCCCGGCGCCCTGCCGCAGGTTCTTCCAGGCGGCCCGGTGGAAGGGGAACGCGCCCCACAGCACGACCGGCGCGGCCATGGTGAGCGCGAGCCACTGCCAGGCGTCGAACTGCAGGGCCGGGACCATCGACATGGCGATGACCGGGACCGTCAGGACGGTGACCAGCGCGAGCCGGTTCCTCAGCTCGGTCACCCTGTCCGGACCGGAGGCGGCCTCGCCGGGTGCTCCGTCGCTGCTGCCGGTCGTCGCCGGGGGTGCGGGCAGCGCCGCGGAGTATCCGGCCCTGTCGACCGCCTCGAGCAGCACGTCCGTGCTCATCCCGGCCGGGTAGGTGACCTTGGCCTTCTCCGTCGCGTAGTTCACCGACGCGACGACGCCGTCGAGCTTGTTGAGCTTGCGCTCGATCCGGTTCGCGCACGACGCGCAGGTCATGCCGGTGATCGCCAGCTCGACGTCGTCGGTCCGCGCGGGCGCGGCGCCGACCGCGGGGGCGCCCGCGGTGGTGCCGGTCGGGGCGCTCATCGGGCGGCCTCGGCCGTGAAGGACGCCGTGCGCACCGTGCCGGCGTGCTGGAAGTCCAGGAACAGCCGGTAGGTCGCGGCGGTCGGGACGTCGGCGTAGAAGGTGATGTCGGGGCCGGCCTCGGTGCCGGGGTCGTCGACCTCGCCGTCGGGGTGGACGTGCAGGTAGGCCAGGTCGCCGTCGCGCAGCGCGACGAGGTGTCCGTACGCGGCGAGATAGGGCTGCAGGTCGGTGACCGGACGGCCGTCCTTGCTGACCGACAGCGTCAGCTCGCTGCTGGTGCCGGCCACCAGCGCACCGTGCAGGCGCACGTCGTACCCGTCGACGCTGGACGTGCCCGTCGCGGCGGGCAGCGGCGCCGGGGTGTAGGCGCCCGGGGCGGTCAGGTCGGCCGCCAGGGTGAGGGGTGTGTCGCGTCCGGCCGGGGTGAAGTCGGCGTAGACCTTGTACGGCCCGGGCGCGTCCAGCGTCAGCGGGACCGCCCACCGGCCCTGCGCGTCGCGGGTGGGGTGCACGTGCTGGAAGCCGGTCAGGTCACGGCGCACGACGATCAGGTGCAGGTCCTTGTCGTGTTCCGGCGTGTAGCCGGTCAGCGCGTCGCCGTCCTGGTCGGTGACCGTGAAAGCGATCTCGGCCGCGCGGCCGACCGGGAGCACGGTGCGCTCGAGCTGGAGGGTGTAGCCGTCCTGCGAGATCGCGAGCCCGCGGGCGGGCAGCCCCTGCTCGACCGCCACCGCCGGGTCGCCACCGTGGTCGGCGCCCGCGCTGCCGTGGGCGTCCTGCGCGCCGGAGTCCGCGCTGTGCGACGCGTCGTCGGCGGCGGTGCCGACTGGTCCGACGGCGTTGCCGACACCGACCGCTGCGCCAAAGACGAGGGCGAGCGCGCCGGCGTAGACGCCGAGGGTGGCTGCGGGCTTCATGTCGTGCTCCTGACCGTGGGGCGGGACGTGCTCGTGGGGTGGGCGGCGCAGGGCCGCCGGCCGGTCAGCCGACCAGGCTGTAGCCGGCCTCCTCGACGGCGGCGCGGACCTGGTCCTCGCCCACGGGGCCGTCGGAGGTCACGGTCACCAGGCCGCTGTCGAGGTCGACCCTGACTTCCTGGACACCCGGGATCTCGCTGACCTCCTCGGTGACCGAGCTGACGCAGTGGCCGCAGGTCATGCCGGTGACGGTCCAGCTCTGCGTGTTCGCGGGGGTGCTCATGGGGTGCTGCCTTCCGGTCGGGGCGGCGAGGCGCCGCCCGGGGCTGGACGTGACGTGCGGGTGAGGGACGTCGCTCAGGAGCGGACGAGGCGGGCGATGGCGTCCGACGCCTCCTTGAGCTTGGCGGCGCCCTCGTCCCCGCCGGCGGCGACGGCGTTCGCGACGCAGTGCGCCAGGTGCTCCTCGAGCAGCGCCAGGGACACCGCCTGCAGCGCCTTGGTGACCGCGCTGACCTGCGTGAGGACGTCGATGCAGTACTTGTCCTCGTCGACCATCCGGGCGATGCCCCGGACCTGCCCCTCGATCCGGGCCAGCCGCTTGAGGTGGGCGTCCTTGTGGCTGCTGTACCCGTGCGGGCCGGCCGGGCGGCTGTCGGCCGTCGAGCGGGCGACCGCCGGCGGGGCCGCGGCCGGAGCGGTCGTCCGGCGGCCGACGGGCCCGGTGCTGGTGGTGGTCACGCGGTCCTCCTCGCTCGTGCTCCTCTCCGGTCTAACACACCCCATGGGGGTATGCAATCCCCGACAGTGCATACCCATGGGGGGTAGTTGACACCGGCCGCCCGACAGGAGCACCGTGGCGTCTCGCGGGCACCCGCCTCGACCGGAGACAGGGGACGACATGGCCCACACCGCTGCCGGTGACAGCCGGGCCCTGACCCGCCTCGCGGTGTCCGCGACGCTGCACTGCCTCGCCGGCTGCGCCATCGGCGAGGTCCTCGGCATGGTCGTGGGCACCGCCCTGGGCTGGTCCGACCTGCAGACGATCGTGCTCGCGGTCGTGCTGGCGTTCTTCTTCGGCTACGCGCTGACCGTCGGGCCGGTCGTGCGGTCCGGCCTGGCGCTGTCCGCGGCGATCCCGGTCGCGCTGGCCGCCGACACGCTGTCGATCACCGTCATGGAGGTCGTCGACAACGCGATCATGCTCGCCGTGCCGGGGGCGATGGAGGCCGGTCTCGAGGACCCGCTGTTCTGGGGCTCGCTCACCGCGGCGCTCGCCATCGCGTTCGTCGTGACGCTGCCCGTCAACCGCTGGCTCATCGGGCGGGGCAAGGGCCACGCCGTCGTGCACGAGCACCACGGGGCAGCCGACCGGCACGGCACGCCCGACCGGCCCGACCGCGCCGGCCGTCGGGCGCGCTGGTGAGGACCTGGACCACGAGGCACCCTCTGCTCGCCGCGGGCCTCGCCGTCGCCCTGGTCCTGGGGTCGGTCTGGGGCGTCAAGCTCACCCGGGTCGTGCTCAGCGTCGAGCGCAACGCCGAGTACTGGTCGGTGCCGCGCGGCCAGGAGGGCGGGCTGCTGTACGTCGCGCTGGGGGACAGCGCCGCCCAGGGCATCGGCGCCAGCGGGCCAGGCAAGGGGTACGTCGGCCTGCTCGCCGAGCGCCTGCGCCAGCGCACCGGCCGGCCCGTCGAGGTGATCAACATCAGCGAGTCGGGTGCCCGGATCCGGGACGTCCTCGCCACCCAGCTGCCGGCCCTGACCGCGCTCGGCCGCACCCCCGACGTGCTGACGGTCGGGATCGGCGGGAACGACGTCCGCGCCTACGACCGCGAGACCTTCACCGCCGAGGTCGAGCGCCTCACCGGCGCGCTGCCGGCAGGGGCGTACGTCGCCGACGCTCCGTACTTCATGCACGGCAGGTGGGAGCGCGACGCCCAGCAGGCCGCCGACCTGCTCACCGCCAGCGCGAGTGCGCACGCCCAGCGGCCGGTCCGGCTGCACGAGGCGCTGCGCGCTCAAGGGTGGCAGGCGATGCTGACCCAGTACGCCGCCGACTGGTTCCACCCGAACGACCGCGGCCACCGGGTCTGGGCCGACGCGTTCTGGGCGGCCATGGAGGCGGACCCCGTCCTGGGTCCGGAGCGCTGACCAGCGGGACGTGAGCCGGTCCGCGGGGCGCTCGTGGCCGCACCCCTAGAGTGGGCCGCAGTCACCGGGGCGTAGCGTAGTGGCTAGCGCGCCTGCTTTGGGAGCAGGAGATCGGGAGTTCGAGTCTCCCCGCCCCGACGGTCCTCTCCCAGGTAGCGGTGCGCTCCGCCATGCCACCCCGTGAGAAGAGGACCACCCAGTGCAGAGCGCCGTCGAGACCCTGAGCCCCACGAGGGTCCGCCTCACGGTCGAGGTGCCCTTCGCCGAGCTCAAGCCCGAGCTCGACAAGGCGTACAAGACCATCGGCGCCCAGGTGAAGGTCCAGGGCTTCCGTCCCGGCAAGGTCCCGCCGCGCATCCTCGACCAGCGGGTCGGCCGCGGCGTGGTGCTCGAGGAGGCCGTGCAGGAGGCCCTGCCGCGGCTCTACTCCGAGGCCGTCACCGAGACCGGCGTGTCCCCGGTCGGTCGTCCCGAGGTCGACGTCACCAAGCTGGACGACGGCACCGAGCTGACCTTCACCGCCGAGGTCGACGTCCGCCCGGAGTTCGACCTGCCGGCCTACGACTCGCTGTCGGTGACGGTCGACGACGCCGTCGTCTCCGACGAGGACGTCACCACCCAGGTCGACGAGCTGCGCGAGCGCTTCGCCAAGCTCAGCCCGGTCGAGCGCGCCGCTGCCGACGGCGACTACGTGACCCTCGACCTGGTCGCCACGGTCGGCGGCGAGGATGTCCCCGGCGGCACCGCCCAGGGCCTGAGCTACCAGATCGGCGCCGGCGACCTGCTCGACGGCATCGACGAGGCCGTCACCGGCAAGAGCGCCGGCGATGCCACCACGTTCACGACCACGCTGGTGGCGGGGGAGTACGAGGGCCAGGAGGCCGAGGTCTCCGTGACCGTGCGCGCCGTCAACGAGCGCGAGTTGCCCGCCGCCGACGACACCTGGGCCGAGACCACCGGCTTCGCCACCTTCGAGGAGCTGCAGGCCGACGTCCGCACCCGCCTCGAGAAGATGAAGGCGCTCGAGCAGGGCGTCCAGGCGCGCGACAAGGTCCTCGAGGCCCTGCTCGCCACCATCGACGCGCCGCTGCCCGAGTCGGTCCTGGAGGCCGAGCTCGAGTGGCGCAAGCAGAGCACCACCGAGCAGCTCCAGCGCGCCGGCCTGACCCTCGACATGTACCTCGAGAACGAGGGCAAGGGCGAGGAGGAGTTCGAGCAGGAGGTCCGCGACAGCGCGACCGAGGCCGTCAAGGCCCAGCTCGTGCTCGACGCCGTCGCCGACAAGGAGGAGCTCGGTGTCACGGACGCCGAGCTGACCGACCAGGTCGTCCGCCGCGCCCAACGCGCCGGCGTCTCGCCGGACCAGTACGCCCAGTCGGTCGTCTCCTCCGGTCAGCTCCCGGGCCTGGTCTCCGAGGTGCGCCGCGGCAAGGCGCTCGCCACCGTCATGGAGGCCGCGTCCATCACCGACGCCTCCGGCAAGGCCGTCGACCTCGACGCGCTGCGCGACGACCTCGACCCCACCCAGGCCGCCGACACCGAGTACGACGAGGACGGCCGTCCGTTCCACGTCCACCCCGACGGCGACGTGCACTACCTCGACGAGCAGTAGCACCCGCTCGCCCGGACGGGCCCGCTGCCAGCACCACGGCAGCGGGCCCGTCCTGCGTCCACGCCCCGCCGGACTCGAGGAGCTCGGCCGCTCGTCCCCAGCACCGCGGCGGTGCGCCGCTCGTCCACCCACGGCGCGGGCCTGTCGTCCGCCGGCGGCTCGTCCACCCACTGCGCTGGGCCCCTCGTCCGCCCACGGCGCTGCGCCTCTCGTCCGCCCACGGCGAAACGCAGTCGTTCACGGGACTGCCCGTCGGTGTGCGGCGTTAGGGTCGCTGACAGGCGACGCAGACCTCCGGGTCGGTCGCAGTCACCGCTTCGACCGTGCCCGACCCGAGACGCTGAGGCAGGACTCCTGTGACCCAGACCGACGCCCCCGGGCTGATCGTGCCGACCCTCGGGGTCGCCACACCGCCCCCCGCCCCCGCGCTCCGCTCCAACGGAGCAGACATGGGCCTCGACGCCCAGGTCTACAACCGCCTGCTCAAGGAGCGCATCATCTTCCTGGGCTCGCCTGTCATGGACGACATCGCGAACGCGATCTGCGCGCAGCTGCTGCTGCTCGCCGCCGAGGACCCCGACCGCGACATCTTCCTCTACATCAACAGCCCCGGCGGCTCGATCTCCGCCGGCATGGCCATCTACGACACCATGCAGTTCGTCGCGAACGACGTCGCGACGGTCGGCCTGGGCCTCGCAGCCTCGATGGGGCAGTACCTGCTCTGCGCCGGCACCAAGGGCAAGCGGTACGCCACCCCCCACGCGCGGATCATGATGCACCAGCCCTCCGGCGGCATCGGCGGCACGGCGGCCGACATCGCCATCCAGGCCGAGCAGATGCTGTACGTGAAGAAGCAGATGGCCGAGCGCATCGCCTTCCACACCGGCCAGACCGAGGAGCAGATCGAGAAGGACTCCGACCGCGACCGCTGGTTCAGCGCGCAGGAGGCCAAGGAGTACGGCTTCGTCGACCACGTCGTCGAGGGCGCGACCCAGGTGCCGTCCGGCGCCGGCACCCGGGCCTAGGAGGGCTTGCACATGTCGTTCCAGGACCCGACCGCGTACACGATCCCGATCGTCATCGAGCAGACCTCCCGCGGGGAGCGCTCGTTCGACATCTACAGCCGCCTGCTCAAGGAGCGCATCATCTTCCTGGGCACGCCGATCGACGACGGCGTCGCCAACGTCGTCATGGC
>JAOPVV010000062.1 GCA_025966005.1 Frankiales bacterium | reverse complement strand
GTGATCACGTGACCCGTGGCGACGGCGGCGAAGCGCGGCCCGACCCCCACCGGCGCGGTCTCGAAGCGCGCGTCGGTGACCGGCCGGCGCAGGACCGCGACGTCGACCAGGCTCTCGCTCAGCCCGGCGGTGGCGGTGTCCGACTGGACGAGCACCAGCTGCGAGCCGCCGCGCTCGGCGGCCCACTGGCGCTGGACGGACGTCGTGTGCCGTCCGAGCGCGGCCCACGCGTAGCCGACGCGCAGCGCGGCGCCGGCGTCGGTCACCGCAGCGCGGTGGCGGCCGTCTCCTCGAGCACCCGGCGGGCGTGGCCCAGGACGCGCGCGCCGACCGGGACAGCGACACCTCGCGAGTGGTGCGGTGCAGCACCCGCGCACCGAGCGCCTGCTCGAGCGAGGCCATCGTGCGGCCCCCTCACGGCGGCGGCCGCGACGGTCGGCGTGGTCGTGCTCGTCCGGCCGGCCCGTCCAGCGACTCCCTCGGCCTCGGCCTCGGATGCTCGCGGCGGCGTCCTGGGCCGCCGACATCGTCCTTCACCGGGTCGCGGGTGCCCGCCTGCCCGTGCCGCAGCGGTCGTGCGGGGTCCTCATGAGCATGCAGCCGGTCTGGCCGCGCCGGTCGGCCTCGTCCTGCTGGGGCAGGTCCTGGAGGTGCACGAGTGGACGGGCATCGCGGTCGTGGTCGTCGCGAACGCGGTGGCGGTGGCCGGCGGTGAGGCCGACGGTCAGGCGTCGGGGAAGCCCGGCCCGCGGCTGACCGGGCGGCCCGCCTTGAGCGCGGCCACGGCCTCGCCGGCCAGCCGGTCGGCCTCGTGGTTGAGCGCGTGCCCCCCGGCCCGGACCGTGACGTGGGCCTTGGCCTTGGTCCAGGTCACGGTGCGCCCGGCCAGCAGCGCGGCGGTCGAGCCGATCAGCTCCGCGTTCTTGACCGGCTCGCGCTTGGGACCGCGGGTCCACTGCGACGGCGGCAGCGTGCCGCCGCGGCTCCAGCCCCGGATCCACACGGTCAGGCAGTCTCGCGCGTAGGTGCTGTCGAACACGATCTCGAGCGGACGGTCGGCCGGCACCGCCTGCAGCAGCGCCCGGATCGCCGCGAGCTCGCCGATGTTGTTGGTGCCGAGCCCGTCGACCGGCGCCACCCCCCAGCACGTGGGGGAGACGTACCAGGCTCCGGCCGCCGGCCCCGGGTTCGGCGAGCAGGACCCGTCGGTCGCCGCCACCACGAGCGGGCCGACGGCGACCGGAGCAACCGGGGCAACCGGGGCGGTCGGGCTCGGCGCCGGCTCGTCGAGGTCGAACAGGGACCCCTGGGTGTCTGGCACCCGGCGATCCTGCCTCAGCCGACGATCGGCCCGGTGGCGCCGCGCGGGGCTACCGGCTGCCGGCGAGCCCGTCGATCGCGGCCATGTCGTCATCGCTCAGCACCAGGTCGCCGACGTCGCCGTTCTCACGGATCCGCTCCGGCCGGGTCGACTTGGGGAGCACGACCACGCCGTGCTGCAGCTGCCAGGCGATGAGGACCTGCGCGGGCGTGCGACCGGTGCGCTCGGCCACGGCCCGCACGGCCGGCTCGTCGAGCGTGCCGCCCTTGAGCCCGCTGTAGCCCTCCACGACGACCCCGCGCTCGCGGTGGCCCGCGAGCAGCGCGGCGTCGTACAGGTACGGGCTCCACTTCACCTGGTTGACCGACGGGCGGACGCCGGTGGCGTGCGCGAGCTCGTCGACCTGCTCGAGGGAGTGGTTGCTGACGCCGACGTCGCGCACCAGGCCGTCGGCCTGCGCCTGGACGAGCTCGGCCCACAGGTTGCGGTCGGCGCCGCCCTCGGTCCAGTGGATCAGCCACAGGTCGAGCGCGTCGACGCCGAGCAGCTCGAGCGAGGTCTTGAGGACCTCGCGGGCGCGCCCGGCCTCACCCGGCGGCACCTTGCTGGTGAGGAACACGTCCTCGCGGGCGAGGCCGCTGTCGGCCAGGCCGGCCCCCACCTCGCCCTCGTTGCCGTAGACGGTCGCGGTGTCGAGGTGGCGGTAGCCCACGCTCAGGGCGGCGGCGGTCGCCTCGCGGGCGGTGTCGCCGGTGATCTGCCAGGTGCCGAAGCCCAGCAGGGGGATCGAGGCGCCACTGGTCAGGGGGGCGGTGGTCGTGGGCAGGGAGGTCATGGTCCAGGTCCTGCCCCCGGCCCCCGACGGGCCACACCTCGGACGCACCCGCACCGCCCGGCGGGCAGGTCGGCGGAGCGTCGCTGGCCGTTCCTGTCGGCGGTGCGTGGCAGAGTCTGGGGAGCACCCGCACCGCCCCGCACCAGCCCTGCTCAGCCCCTGCACCGCCCCGCACAGCACGGCCCGCCTTCCCCTCGGACCGACGCTCGCACCCCCGAGGAGGACTGCCGTGAGCCAGGACGACTCGTTCGTGCACCTGCACGTGCACACCGAGTACTCCATGCTCGACGGCGCCGCGAGGCTCGACGAGCTGTTCGCGCGCACCGCCGAGCTGGGCATGCCGGCCCTGGCGATGACCGACCACGGCAACGTGTTCGGGGCCTACGACTTCTGGAAGAAGGCCAAGGCCCACGGGATCAACCCGATCATCGGCACCGAGGCCTACATCGCCCCCGGCAGCCGGTTCGACAAGACCCGGGTCAAGTGGGGCGCCGGCGGCGAGGACGACGTCTCCGGCGGTGGCGCGTACACCCACATGACGATGCTCGCGACGAGCACCGAGGGCATGCACCGGCTGTTCAAGCTCTCCAGCCTGGCCAGCCTGGAGGGCTACTACTACAAGCCGCGCATGGACAAGGAGCTGCTCTCCGAGCACGCGAAAGACATCATCGGCACGACCGGCTGCCCGTCCGGCGAGATCCAGACCTACCTGCGCATGGGCAACTACGAGGCGGCCAAGCGCAGCGCCGGCGAGTTCCGCGACATCTTCGGCCGCGAGAACTTCTACTGCGAGCTGATGGACCACGGGATCCCCATCGAGCGCCGCGCGCAGAAGGACCTCATCCGGCTCGCCAAGGAGATGGACATCCCGTTCATCGCGAGCAACGACCTGCACTACACGGCTCCCGAGGACGCCAAGGCCCACGAGGTCCTGCTGTGCGTGCAGTCCGGCAAGACGATGGCCGACCCGCAGCGGTTCAAGTTCGACGCGCAGGACTTCTACCTCAAGAGCCCGCGCGAGATGCGCGAGCTGTGGAGCGAGTTCCCCGAGGCGTGCGACAACACGCTGCTCATCGCCGAGCGCTGCTCGATGGACTTCGAGGAGGGCCGCGACCTCATGCCGCGCGTGCCCGTCCCGGAGGGCTACACCGAGGACACCTGGCTGCGCGAGCAGGTCCACGCCGGGCTGCGGGAGCGCTTCCGCGGCGGGCCGGTGCCCCCCGGGCACACCACGCAGGCCGACTACGAGGTCGACGTCATCGTCACGATGGGGTTCCCGGGCTACTTCCTGGTCACGGCCGACCTGTGCCGGCACGCCAAGGAGACAGGCATCCGCGTCGGCCCCGGCCGCGGGTCGGCCGCCGGCTCCCTCGTCGCGTACGCCCTGAAGATCACCGACCTCGACCCGATCAAGCACAAGCTGCTGTTCGAGCGGTTCCTCAACCCCGAGCGCATCTCGATGCCCGACATCGACCTCGACTTCGACGAGCGCCGGCGCGGCGACATGATCCGCTACGCGACCGAGAAGTACGGCGAGGAGCGCGTCTCGCAGATCATCACGTACGGGACGATCAAGGCCAAGGCGGCCGTCAAGGACGCGGCCCGCGTCCTGGGCTTCCCCTACGCGACCGGCGACAAGATCACCAAGGCGATGCCCGCGGCCGTCATGGGCAAGGACATCCCGCTGGCGGGGATCTTCGACCCGAGCCACAAGCGCTACGGCGAGGCCGGCGAGTTCCGCGCGCTGTACGAGAGCGACCCGGACGCCAAGGCCGTCGTCGACACGGCGCGCGGCCTCGAGGGCCTCAAGCGGCAGTGGGGCGTGCACGCGGCCGGCGTCATCCTGTGCCGCGAGCCGCTGCTGGACGTCATCCCGATCCACCGCCGCGAGCAGGACGGCGCGATCATCACCCAGTTCGACATGGGTGCCTGCGAGACGCTCGGCCTGCT
>JAOPVV010000422.1 GCA_025966005.1 Frankiales bacterium | reverse complement strand
CCCAGCCGTCGAGCAGCGCCGACAGGTCGGCGGCGGCCGCCTCGAGCAGCTGCGCGCCCTCGTCCGCGTCGGCACCGCAGGGGTCGCCGAGCACGCCGTTGGGGCTCACCCCGACCACCCCGGAGCGGCGCAGGTCGGGCAGCAGCTCGGCCAGCGGCGCCGTCGCCCCGGCCTCGCGCCCGGCGCGCACCCGCGAGGGGTCGAGCGAGAGCTGCACGGAGGTCTCGGTGCGCCCCGCGTGCGCGTCGCCGCGCCACCGCGGTGACCACGCGCGGACGTCGCGCCCCTCCCCGACGAGCAGGTCGACGGCCCGTCGCAGCGGAGCGGCGTTGCCCCCGTGACCGGACAGCACCAGGACCCGCCGGAACGTCTGCGTCGCCGACCGCACCAGCTCGACGAGCAGCAGCTCGAGCGCCTCCTGGCCGATCGACAGCGTGCCCGCGAAGCCCGCGTGCTCACCGCTCGCGCCGTACGGCAGGGCGGGCGCGACGACGACGTCGGACCGCCGCGCCGCCACGAGGGCGGCGACGGCGGTCGCGACGTCGGTGTCGGTCGACAGCGGCAGGTGCGGGCCGTGCTGCTCGGTCGACCCGATCGGGACGACCAGCACCTGCCCCGAGCGCGCGGCGGCCTCCGGCCAGGTGAGGTCGGCGAGCCGGGACCCGCTCAGCTGGCGGCCGGTTCCGCGTCCACCCCGAGGCGGCGCTCGAACCCGTCGGGGATCAGCAGGTCGCTCTTGTCCAGGTCGCGGATCGCGGACTTGCCGATGCCGAGCAGCCCGGAGTCGATGCCGCTGCGCAGGATGTCGAAGACGTTCTCGACCCCGGCCTGGCCGTTGGCGGCGAGGCCCCACAGGTAGGCGCGGCCGATCATCACGCACTTCGCGCCGAGGGCGACGGCCTTGACGACGTCGCTGCCGCGGCGGATGCCACCGTCGAGCAGCACGTCGATCTGGTCGCCGACCGCCTCGGCGACCGCGGGCAGCGCGCGCACGGAGGCGGGCGTGCCGTCGAGGTTGTTGCCGCCGTGGTTGGACACCGAGATCGCGTTGAAGCCGACGTCGACCGCGCGCTTCGCGTCGTCGACCCGCATGACGCCCTTGAGCATCATCGGCCCGTCGTAGCGCTCCCGCAGCCAGGCGAGGTCCTCCCACGTCGGCAGCGGCGTCTGCATCCACTCGCCGTAGGCGCCGAAGAACGTCGGCGCCGGCTGGCCGGGCAGCTGCATGTTCGGCGTCGTGAGGTCGGGCAGCGCGCCGCTGCGGACCCACTGCAGCGCCCACTTCGGACGGCGCAGCGCCTCGGGCGAGAACCGCACCATCGTCCGCAGGTCGAGCTTCTCGGGGATGGTGGGGCTGCCCCAGTCGCGGCCCTGCGAGAACGACCAGTCCAGGGTCAGGATGATGCCGGCCGCGCCTGCCCGCTTCGCCCGCTCGACCCGCGCCAGGATCACGTCGCGCGACCCGGACCAGTACAGCTGCAGGAAGGTCTTGTCGTTGACCGCGACGACCTCCTCCACCGACTTGCTGGCGAACGACGACAGCCCCATCGCGGTGCCGCGGGCGGCAGCCGCCCGGCCGATCGCGACCTCGCCGTCGGGGTGCACGGCCTGCACGCCGGTCGGCGAGATCATCACCGGAAGGTCGAGGTGCAGGCCCATCACGGTGGTCGACAGGTCGCGCTGCGGGGCGAGGTTCGCCACGTGCGGCGCGAACCCGAGCTCGCTGTAGGCGTCGATGTTGTCCTCGAGCGTCTTGCCGCGCTCGGAGCCGGCGACCAGCGCCATGTAGACCGACGGAGGCAGGGACCTCTTGGCGCGCCGCTGCGCCTCCGCGACGGTCTCGAACCAGGCGTTGGCCATCAGAGCTGCACTCCTGTCAGGGGGTTCTCGTCGCAGGCCTTGTCCGGCCGGCGGATCGTGAGGGTGAGGGGGACGGGACCGCCGCGCACGCCGCCCTTGTGCGAGTGGTCGAGCGAGGGCTTCGGCGCGGCGCCCGGCGTCACCTTGGACAGCGCCATCTCCCCGTACCCCTTGACGCACTCCGGGTCGGGGCCGTCGAGCGGCAGGCCGGTGAAGAACTTCGCCGCCATGCAGCCGCCGCGGCACGCGTCGTACTGGTCGCAGCTCTTGCAGGTGCCGCCGCTCTGCGGCTCGCGCAGCTCGAGGAACAGCTCGCTCTCGCGCCAGACGCGGTCGAAACCGCCTTCACTGCGGACGTTCCCGGCCAGGAACTGGTCGTGGATGGCGAACGGGCAGGCGTAGACGTCGCCGACGGGGTCGATGAGGCAGACCACGCGGCCCGCGCCGCACAGGTTCAGACCGGGCAGCGACTCGCCGTAGGCGGCGAGGTGGAAGAACGAGTCGCCGGTGAGGACGCCCTCGCCGTTGCGCACCAGCCAGTCGTAGAGCTCGCGCTGCTGCGCCTGCGTCGGGTGCAGGTCGTCCCAGACGTCCGCGCCACGGCCGGACGGCCGCAGCCGGGTCAGCCGCAGCTGCGCGCCGAAGCGGTCGGCGATCGCCTTGAACTGGTCGAGCTGCGGGATGTTGTAGCGGGTGCAGACGACCGACAGCTTGGGGCTGACCCCGACGTCCGCGAGGTGCTGCAGGGCGCGCACGGCGGTGTCGAAGGAGCCCTCGCCACGGACGCTGTCGTTGACGTCGGCGGTCGCGCCGTCGATCGAGATCTGGACGTCGACGTAGGAGTTGGCCGCGATGCGCCGGGCCGCCTCGGCGTCGATCTTGATGCCGTTGGTGGAGAACTTCACGCCGACGTCGTGCGAGGTGGCGTAGTCCAGCAGCTCCCAGAAGTCGCTGCGGACGGTCGGCTCGCCGCCGCCGATGTTGACGTAGAACACCTGCATCCGCTGCAGCTCGTCGATGACGGCCTTGCACTCGTCGGTGCTCAGCTCGCGGGGGTCGCGGCGGCCGCTGCTCGACAGGCAGTGCGAGCAGGCCAGGTTGCAGGCGTACGTGAGCTCCCACGTCAGGCAGATAGGTGCGTCGAGGCCCAGGGCGAAGTGCTCGACCAGGGGCAGGGCGGTGGTGGTCATGCGGGGTCTCCAGGGCCGGGGACGGAAGGGCGTCGTGCGACGAGCATGTCGGTGGCGACCAGGGTGGCCAGCGAGCGTCCGTAGGTCGCCAGCTCGGCCTCGGACAGCCCCACGGCCAGGCAGGCCTCGCGGGCGGTCGCGGACTGCGGGAGCCGCTGCACCACGTCGAGCAGGCGACGGTCCTTGAGGAACGACAACCGGCGGGTGCCGAAGTGGTAGAGCAGCGCGCCGAAGGACTCGGGGCGGATCGAGACCCGGGGGTCGACGTCCCACCCCTGGTCGAGCACGGTGGTGGCGTCGAGCCGGACCGGGTCGGCCGCCACAGCAGCGGTCACGGTCGCAGGGGGCACGCGGCGCGGTCTAGTAGACGCCGCACATGCCGTCGATGGAGACGTCCTCGACGAGCAGGTCCTCCTCCACGACGGTGACGGGCTCGACGACGACGTCCTCGACGGGGGCGGGGGCGGTGGTGGTGGGAGCGGTCATGGCGTCCTCCAGGACGACGAGAGCCGGTCCCGGTGACCGGCATCACAGGAGACGGTAACGGCACCGGGTGCCGTTGGCTACTGTCCGGTCGGACAGGTTGCGGCCGGGCGGGTCGCGCGGGACGCTGGCGACAGGGGGCGACGTGGCAGAGGGACTGGTGGACGACGCACCGCTGCCGCACGGCCCACGGCCGGGGCGCCCCACCGTCACGTCCCGCTCGGAGCTCGAGCAGCGCGCCCTCGAGCTGTTCGCGGTGCGCGGCTTCGAGGCCACGACCGTCGACGACATCGCGGCGGCGGCGGGCATCGGCCGGCGCACGTTCTTCCGCTACTTCGCGTCCAAGAACGACGCGGTGTGGGGCGACTTCGAGCAGGGGCTGTCCGACCTGCGCGCCCGCCTGGCGACGGCCGCGCCCGGGCAGCCGCTGCTCGACGCACTGCGCGAGGCGGTGCTGGCGTTCAACCGCTTCGACCCGGCCGAGGTGCCGTGGCACCGCGACCGGATGGCGCTGATCCTGCGGGTGCCGGCGCTGCAGGCGCACAGCGCGCTGCGCTACGCCGCCTGGCGCGACGTGGTCGCGGAGTTCGCGGCCCGGCGGCTCGGCGAGCCCGCCGACGCCCTGCTCCCCCAGCTCGTCGGGCACAGCTGCCTCGGCGCGGCGATGACGGCGTACGAGCAGTGGCTCGCGCACCCCGACGCCGATCTGCAGCAGCTGCTGGACCGCGCGCTGCGCGCCCTCGACGGCAGCTGGGCCGGCGTCCGCGGCTGATCCGCCCGCAGTCCCTGCCCGAGGGCCTGCCCCGGGCTCAGCCGAGCAGCTCGGCCAGCACCCGAGGTGCGTCCGCGGCGCCGCTGAGCCGCGCCCAGCGCGCCCCCGACCGACGGGCCAGCTCCTCGGCCTGGTCGCTGTCGCCGGCCGGCGCCAGCACCAGCAGCTCGGGCAGCGCGCTGGCGACCGGGACCGGGTCCTGCTCGTCGGTCTCGCGGCAGTCCGACAGCAGCACGACGACCCGGCGGGCCGCCCGGGTGCGCGACAGCTGGTCGGCCGCGGCGCTCAGCGCGGTCGCCAGAGCGGTGACGCCGTGTCCCCTCAGCGCCAGCACCGCGTCGACCACCGTCGAGGGCGGGCGCGTCGAGCCCATCTCCCGCAGCACGGTGACGTCACGGGCGAAGGACAGGACGGCGTGGTCGCCGGGGGCGCGCCACGAGCACGCGGCCGCGGTGAGGGCGGCCGCCGCGAGGCGCTCACCGCTCATCGAGCCGGAGCTGTCGATGACGACGCACAGCGCCGTCTCCGGACGCCCCCAGTCCCGGGCCACCAGCTCGTCGAGGCCGACGGGGCGCCGCTCGGCCCGGGCACCGGACAGCGCGTCGAGCGAGGCGTCGAGGTCGAGGTCGCCGCCGAGGTCAGCCCGTCGGGTCCGCAGGGCGCGGGTGCCCGACGACCGGGGCGTGCCGGTGCGGGCACGGTCCAGGACCACCTTCGCAGCGAGCGCCCGGGCCGCCGCTCGCAGCCGCTCGTCGGTGGCCGTGGCCATCTCGACCAGCAGCACCAGCGCGGCGTCCGGGTCCTGCGCCAGCGCGCGGTCGAAGGCCGCCTCGTCGAGCACGCCGACCTCCGGCGACACCTCGGCGAAGTGCTGGCGGCGCGTCAGGTCCGCGCGCGGGGTGCTGCGCTGCTGCGGCCCGCGGGTGCGCTTCGGCGGTCCGGCAGGAGGGGGCGCGCCCGCCGGCGGCGGCGGGCTCAGGCTCCCCCCGACGCACCACCGCCCTCGTCCGCGTCGCCCTCGGCGGGCTCCTGGCCGAACACGGCGACCCACAGCTCGCGGACGACCTCCTCGGGCGGGCGGCGGCACGACTCCTGCAGCCGCAGGCGGCCGGACAGCGCGACCAGCGCCGCGTCCAGCCCGGTCGACCAGCCGGTCGGCGACGTGCCGCGCCGGGAGGAGAGTGCCACCGCCAGGCGGACCAGGTCGATGGTGCCGCGCACCGACGACCCGATCCGCACGTCCGGGTGCTCGCGGGTGCGGCGCACCAGGTCGACCACGCGGTTGCGCCAGGCGTCGTCCACCTCGGGCGCCCGCAGCGCCACGATCCGCGACTCGTCCGCGGCCGACTGGTAGCCCATCGTCAACCGGCAGCTGCGGTCGTACAGCGCCGACGAGATGCGCGCGGTGCCGACCGCGTCGAACGGGTTCATCGCCGCGACCAGCCGGAAGCCGTCCGCGGCGTGGACCCGGCCGAGCCGCGGGACGTTGAGCTCGGCCTCGCTCATGACGGTGAGCAGGACGTTCAGCGTCTCCTCGGGGACGCGGTTGACCTCCTCGACGTAGAGCAGCGCGCCGCTGCGCAGCGCCTCGACCAGGGGGCCGTCGACGAACACGTCGGGCGAGTACCCCTGGCTGAGCACCTGCGCCGGGTCGAAGTGCCCGACGAGGCGGCCGGGCGTCAGCTCGGCGTTGCCCTCGACGAGCACGAACGGCACGTGGGCGCCCTCGGCCACCGAGCGCAGGAGCGTCGACTTCCCCGTGCCCGGTGGCCCTTCCAGCAGGACGTGCGCCCCGCACTCGAGCGCGGACACGAGCAGCTCGACCTCACGCTCACGTCCGACGACCGTCGTGCCGAGCGCGTCCGTCACACCGTGTCGTGGACGAGCACGCCGCGGACGTTCTTGCCGGCGAGCAGGTCGTCGTAGCCCTCGTTGATGGTGTCGAGGGTGTAGGTGTTGGTGATGATCTCATCGAGCTTGAGGTCACCGCTCTGGTAGAGCCCGAGGATCTTCGGGATGTCGGTCGTCGGGTTGCAGTCGCCGAACAGGCTCCCCTTGACCGTCTTCTTGAACAGCGTCATGACCGAGGCCGGGAGCTGGATGTTGTTCAGCTCCAGCTTGTTCAGTCCGGTGATGACCACGGTGCCGCCCTTGCTGACGGCGTTGAAGCAGGACGTCACCTGGGGCTCGGTCACAAGGTCGGTGGTGATGATGGCCTTCTCGGCGCCGACGCCGCGGGTGAGGTCCATCACCAGCTCGTGCGCCTCCTCGGCGGTCGCGACGGCGTGCGTCGCGCCGAGCTCCATCGCCTTCTCCCGCTTGTTCTCCAACGGGTCGACGGCGATGAGGTTCTTGGCGCCGGCGTAGCGGGCGCCCTGCACGGCGTTGATGCCGATGCCGCCGACGCCCATGACGATGACGGTCTCGCCGGGGCGCACGTTCGCGGCGTTGACCGCCGACCCCCAGCCGGTCGGGACGCCGCAGCCGACGAGGACGGCCTTGTCGAGCGGGATGTCGTCGTCGACCTTGACCACGGAGTTCTGGTGGATGGTGGCGTACTGGCTGAACGTGCCGATCATGCACATCGCGCCGTAGTCGCCGGACTGCCCGCGGAAGACCACGCGCGGCTCCTCCGGCGACTTCCCGGGCAGGAAGCCCTCGAGGATGGTCGCGCCCATGTCGCAGATGGCCTGCTGACCGGTGGCGCACCAGCGGCAGACGCCGCAGTTCGGGATGAACGAGCAGACGACGTGGTCGCCGACCTTGACGCGGGTGACGCCCGGTCCGACCTCCTCGATGATGCCCGCGCCCTCGTGGCCGAGGACCATCGGCAGGCGGCCCGGCAGGTCGCCGTGGGCCACGTGCACGTCGCTGTGGCAGAGCCCGGCATGGGTGTAGCGGATCAGCACCTCCCCGGCCTGGGGGCCCTCGAGGTCGAGCTCCTCGATCTCGATGCGGGCGCCGTACTCGAGGACGACTGCTGCACGTGTCTTCACGGGTTCGCTCCAGGGGCTCGGGAGTGACCGACCGGCCGGCCGGCGTTCTCGGGCGGACTGTGACACGCCCCACACGTCCCCATCAACCCAGGGTCCCGGACCGCCTACGGTGACGGCATGCGCGTACTGCTCACCGGGTCGAGCGGCAAGGTCGGCCGGGCCGCCTCCGCCGCCCTGCTCGCCGCCGGCCACCGGGTCACCGGCGTCGACGTCGCCCGTCCCGTCTTCGACCGTCCTGAGCCCGGGCAGGCGGCCTACGTCCAGGCCGACCTCACCGACGCGGGCGACGCGTACGCCGTCGTGCGCGGGCACGACGTGGTCGTGCACTCGGCTGCGATCCCCGAGCCGACGCAGAACCCCCCGCACACCGTGTTCGCGAACAACCTGCTCTCGACGTTCAACGTCCTCGAGGCCGCCGTGCGCCTGGGCGTGACCCGCTTCGTGAACATCTCCTCCGAGACCGTTCCGGGGTTCTTCTTCCCCGAGCGCCCGGCGCTGCCGGCGTACGTGCCGGTCGACGAGGAGCACCCCGTCGAGCCGCAGGACCCGTACGCGCTGTCAAAGCACTTCGGCGAGCAGCTCATGGACGCCGCGGTCCGCCGGTCCGACCTGCGCTGCACGACGATCCGGCCGAGCTGGGTCCAGACGCCGGAGAACTACGCGCGCAACCTCGGCCCGCTGCTCGCCGACCGGAGCCTCACGTCGGAGGGCATCTGGTCCTACATCGACGTCGAGGACCTCGCCGACGCGGTCGTCCTGGCCGTCACGACCGACCTCCCCGGGCACGAGGTGTTCTACATCGCCTCCCCCGACAACGTCGGCGGCCGCGACCTCGCCGCCGCGGTGCGGGAGCACTACGGCGACCGGATCGAGGTGCGACCGCTGGCGCGTCCTGACGCGTCGGGCATCTCGTGCGCGAAGGCCGGGCGGCTGCTCGGCTACCGCCCGACCCGGAGCTGGCGCGACCACCTCGACGAGCAGGGCCGCCCGCTGCGCTGACCGGTCGTCCGACGGCGAGGGTCAGCGCAGCCGCGGCAGCAGGGACGGGCGCGCCCGGTGCGCGGTCACGTAGGCGACGCCGTCCGGTCCTGCGACGACGGACCGGGACGTCCCGGCCGGCAGCACCACGACCGCCGGCGAGCGCACCTGCTCGGACGTCACGTCGTCGGAGGGTCCGTGGGCCAGCACGGCGTCGCCGGCCACGACCACGAGGGTCACGTCGAGGTCGTGCTCGACGTGGCGGTCGACTCGCGCACCCGGCGCCAGGACGACGAGGTTGGTCTGCAGCTGGTTGTCGGCAGACCAGCGCACGCGCGGACCGTCACCGGCGAGGAGTCCGGCGACGTCGATGAGCTCGGGGCCCGGCACGTCAGGGCAGCGTGGCGACGGTGAGCAGCACGGACGAGGCCTCCAGGGCCTCCAGCGCGTGCAGCTCCTGGGGGACGACGAGCAGGTCACCAGGACCGCCGTCCCAGCTGCCTCCGTCCGACGACACCCGCACCCGGCCCGACAGCACCTGCACCGTGGCCTCGCCGGGGTTCTCGTGCTCCGCCAGGCGGGCCCCGGAGGCCAGCGCGATGACGGTCTGCCGCAGAGAGCGGCCCTTGCCGCCGTAGACCGTGACGGCGGCCCGACGACTGCTCGACGCCTCGGCCCTGACGGCCTGCGCCTCGCTCGCGCTGACCACGTTGACCGCCTCGACCACGCCGGTGTCCATGAGGTGCCCGTCTGCTCGTCGTCGGGGTCCGGGTCGACCCGTCGCACCACCCGAGTCTGCGCCCGACGCCCGCCAGTGGACCGGGACTTCGGTCACCGGTCCCCGCAAGGGCAGGTGACCAGCCGTCGCCGCTCGGTGACGTCGCGGGTCAGCTCGGAGAAGCCTATGTGGTGCCGCTCAGGTCGCGCAGGGCCGTGATGATGACGTCGGCCCAGGAGGCGTGCCGTCCCGGCGGAGGCGCCCCTGCGGGGTCGTGGCCCTGTCGGCCGTCCTGGCAGTGGTCTGACGACCCGGTCCGGGACGTCAGAGGCGGCGCGCTCGTCGCGACCGGGTCAGCGGGCCTTCGCCCCGACGGCGGGCGCGGCGGACATGTCGGCGATGAACTGCCGCACCACGGGGTAGATGTCGCGCTCCCACCGGGTGCCGCTGAACACGCCGTAGTGACCGACGCCGTCCTGCAGGTGGTGGCGCTTGCGGTCCTCGGGGATGCCGCTGCACAGCGCGTGGGCGGCCTGCGTCTGCCCCGGTGAGCACATGTCGTCGTTGCAGCCCTCGACGGTGAGCAGGGCCGCGCCGGTGATGAGCGACGGGTCGACGAGCCGACCGCGCACGGTCAACTTTCCGAGCGGCATGAGGTGCTCCTGGAACACCCGGCTGACCGTCTCCAGGTAGAACTCGGCCGGGACGTCCATCACCGCGCCGTACTCGTCGTAGAACGCCTGCGTCTTGCCGGCCCGCACCGTCTCGCCCGCGACGAGGTCCTTGTAGAGGCCCCAGTACGCCTGGGCATGGCGCTTGCGGTTGAGGTTCATGAACGCGGCCAGCTGCACGAAGCCGGGGTAGACCCGGCGGCCCGCGCCGGCGTAGGCGCGCGGCACGGTGGTGACGACGCGACGCTCGAACCACTCGATCGGCTTCGCGCCGGCGGCGGCGTTGACCTGGTTCGGCGCGACCCGCGTGTCGATCGGGCCCGCGATGAGGGTGACGCTGGCCGGCTCGGCCGGGTCGCCGTCGGCCGCGAGCAGGGCGACGGCGGCGAGCACCGGCACCGCCGGCTGGCAGACCGCGGCCACGTGGGTGCCCGGCCCGAGGTGGCGCAGCGCCTGCATGACGTGCTCGACGTAGTCGTCGAACCCGAACGGGCCTTCGCCGAGCGGCACGTCGCGGGCGTTGTGCCAGTCGAGCACCGACACGTCGCCGTCCTGCAGCAGCGTGCGGATGGTCGGGGAGATCAGCGTCGTGAAGTGGCCCGACATGGGGCCGACGACGAGCACGCGCGGCTGCGGCGCCGCACCGTCCGGGAGGTCCTTGGTGAAGTGCAGCAGCGTCGCGAACGGCCGCCGGTACTCGACGACCTCGCGGACGGGCACGACGGTCTCCCCGACCAGCACCGAGTCGATGCCGAACGAGGGTCGGGTGAACGTCGGCCGGGCCCGCGCCACGACGGTGTTGAGCGCCAGCAGGTGACGGACCGGGCGCTGGCGGCGCAGGGCGCTCGGCATGGCGCCGATCGCGCGGACGGTCAGCTCGGCGGTCCGGTGCGCCGGCAGGCTTCCCCGGCGGTGGAACTCGAAGGACTTGTACAGCACCGTGGGCCTGCTCTCGGGAGGGGCGGATCGTCGTCCGCGCACGTCGCGGGACGGTGGTGCCGCGCACGGTCGTACCGACCTGCCGTGCACGAGATGGTAGGACATCCTCGCACTTCTCCGCGGCAGGACGGGGTCCCCCGTGCCCGGGTCGGTCCGCACCCGGCGTCCCCCGGTGGAGTGCTCACGGATCCCGCCGGCTGCCGAAGGAGCCCGTGCAGGAGATGCGGCCAGGACGGCGGCACCGCAGGACGGGGGCAGGATGCCTGAGCAGGGGTCGTCGCGCGCGCCTCGTGACGCGCCTGCAGGACGTCTGCTGCTCCACCGGCGTGCTCCTGGGCGAGCACGAGCACCGCCGCCGGAGCGACCGGGTCGTGCTGCGCGCGCGGGGCGCACGGCTCAGTGGCGGGGCCTCGGCGGCCCAGGCTCCCCACCTGCGCCGCGGGGCCACAGCGACGGGTAGGCCTGGTCGGCGATCACGCTCGCGACACTGCGGGGGTGCCACCCCGTCCCCCGTGGCGTGCGGTAGCCCTCGGAGCTCAGCGCCGCCGCGATCGTGCGAAGCGACGCACCCTGTGCCTGCAGCTGGAGCAGCCGGTGCAGGCCGTGCTCCTCGCCCACTGGCCGTTCGTCCGCTTTCCGGCCTGGCGCACGAGCGCTCTGATGGTCGACGTCGAACCCGCGCCCCCGCTGCGCAGCCAGGAGGCCTGGCAGCTCAGCCGACGGGACCGCCCGGCTCCACAGCCAGCCCTGCCCCGCCTGGCACCCCAGCCGCTTGAGCAGATCCAGCTGCTGCCGCGTCTCGATGCCCTCGGCGATGACCGAGGCGCCGATGGCCCGGGACAGCTCGACGACGCTCGCGACGATCGCCAGGTCGTCCGCGCTCGAGGTGATCGAGTCGACGAACAGCCGGTCGATCTTGATCCGGTCGACCGGGAGCTGCTTGAGGTAGGCCAGGCTGCTGTACCCCGTGCCGAAGTCGTCGATGGCGACCAGTACGCCCGCGTCGCGCAGCCGCTGCAGCGCCTTGCCCGCCGCGTCGACGTCGTGCAGCGCGTCGCTCTCGGTCACCTCCACCATGAGCGCCGTCGCCGGCAACCCGGCCGTGCGCACGGCGTTCAGCACGTCGCGCACCAGGTCGCCGTTGCTGACGTGACCGGCCGACACGTTGACGGCGAGATGGGCGGTGTCGGGCACCACGCCCGCGCACCGCAGCCGCGCGAAGTCGCTGCAGGCGCGGTTCAGCACCCAGCGGTCGAGGTCGGCCGCGATCCCGGTCTCCTCGGCGACGGCGACGAACAGCGGCGAGGGCACCGGCCCCCGGACCGGGTGGGTCCACCGGGCGAGCGCCTCGACCCCGAGCAGCGTGCCGTCCGCGAGGTCCACCACGGGCTGGTAGTGGAGCTCCAGGCCGCCGGTGTCGAGCGCGAGGCGCAGGTCGGCCGCCAGGTCCAGCCGGTCGCGCAACGCGCCCGCGGTGTCGGCGTCGAACCGCTCACTCCGCCGCCGGCCGCGCGACTTGGCGACGTACATCGCGGCGTCCGCGTGCTGCAGCAGCTCGCCCGGCGCGCTGCCCGGGCTCGTCGCCACACCGATGCTGACCGAGACGAAGATGCTGCGGCCCTCGAGGTCGAACGGCTCCTGCAGCGAGGCCTGCAGATCGGCGGCGATCTGCTCGCCGGCGTCGGCGTCGGCGCCCTCGGCGACGACGACGAACTCGTCCCCGCCGAACCGACCGACGGTGTCGCCGCGACGCGCGGCAGCGCAGAGCCGGCCGGCGACGGCCCGCAGGAGCTCGTCACCGGCGGCGTGACCGAGAGCGTCGTTGACGACGTTGAACTGGTCGATGTCGACGAACAGCACCGTGAGCGGCGTGCGCGTGCGGGCGCAGCGCTCCGACGCCTGTGCGAGGCGGTCGGCGAGCAGCGTGCGGTTGGGCAGCTCCGTCACGGAGTCGTGGAGGGCCAGCCGGCGCAGGGCCGCCTCACCGCGCCGGACCTCGGTGGCGTCCGAGACCATGGCCAGCGAGCCGACGTAGCCGCTGGCGCCGTCGTGCAGCGGGCTGCTGGCCACGCGGAACCAGCGCTGGCCGCCGTCCGGGTGCGCGTACTCGAGGTCGTACTCCTCCGACCCCCGCTGCTCACGGTCTCGCAGGCGGAGGGCCATGAGCGCCGACTGGCCGACACCGAGCACCTCGAGCACAGGTCGGCCGCACACCTGCTCAGCGGGGTGTCCCAGCAGCTCGATCATCTTCGCGTTGAGGTAGAGCGTCCGCCCGGTGGCGTCCGCGACCCAGATGCCCTCCTGGGCGGTCTCGGCGATCGCGCGGTAGCGCTCCTCGGAGGCCCGCAGCGCGCACTCCGCCTCGACCCTGGCAGTGACGTCGCGCAGGTTCACCACAATGCCGCCGATCTCAGGGTCGCTCAGCCGGTTGTTGACCGTCACCTCCACCCAGCGCCAACCGCCCTGCGCGTGGCGGTGCCGGTACCGCATGGTGGCCGTCTCCTCCGGCTGTGCGGCGATGCGGTCGAAGGTCAGCCGCACTTCGGGCTCGTCGTCCGGATGCACGTAGTCGTAGCCGTTGCCGCCGAGCACGTGCGCTGCCGGGAACCCGAAGATCTGCTCGCTGGCGGGGCTGCAGTACAGGACGCTGCCGTCAGGGCCGTTGACCACCGCGACGTCGGAGGCGCGTTGGACGAGTGCCCGGAACAGCGCCTGCTTCTGCCGCAGGTCGCGCTGAGCCTGCTCTTGACCCGTCAGGTCGGTCAGGTACGCCGCGATGCCGCTCGGTCCGCCGTCGTCGTCGAGCACGACCGAGGCCGTCACCAGCGCCGGCAGCCGCGAACCGTCACCCCGGCACAGCACCCGCCGGTACTGCCGGCTCGTCGCACCTCCGGTACGGGCGCTGGCGAGCAGCGCCTGGACCTGGTCGTCCCCCTCGGCGTCGGCGGCCACGTGCGCCACGCTCGTGCCGACGAGCTCGTGGCGGTCCATGCGGAGCAGGGCAGAGCAGGCGTCGTTGATCTCCTCGACCCGCCCGTCGACCCCGACGAGGATCTGCGGCATCCCCGAGCGCCAGAACCGGGCGTCGAACCGGCTCCTGGCACGGTTGCGCTCGCCGACGTCGCGAGCGACGCCGACCATGCCGATCACCTCGCCGTCGGGACCGGTGAGCCGGCTCCCGGCCACCGCGACCGTCGAGCGGCTGCCGGACCTGTCGACCACGACCCAGTCCCGCTGGGCGGACCCGGCCTCGATCACCTCGGCCACCCAGGCGCGTGCTGCCTCGACCGACTCCTCGGGCACGAACAGCTCGTAGACGGTGTGGCCGCAGGCCGCGTCGCCCGTGCGTCCGAACAGCCGCTCCGCGGCGTCGTTCCAGTGCTGGACCCGCCCCTCGGGATCGACCGCGACGACCGCTTCGGTGAGGGCGTCGAGGAGCTGACCGGCGATGAGCCGGTCAGGTCCGGTGGTCACGGTGGGGACGGTTCCGGCGACGTGCTGTGGGCTGGTCAAGGTCATCCTGGTGTCGTGGTTCCGGCGACGTGCTGGCTCCGCGGACATCGTCCGCCGGGCGGGACGGACAGTCGCGACCCTCGGGTCCGAACCGTCACAAGGCGTCAGTCGCCTGTCCGAAGGGGCTAGTCACTCCCCTGCCGTCCTCGCTCTCAACGCAGGAGGCGCCGGGGATCGTCCCGGTGTCACTGCACCAGCGACCGGGCGGGGTCCCGCTCCGTTTGCGTCGTGGGAGAGTGGGGAGTCACGTGACTTCCCCGCCCCTGCCCCGGCTCGTCCGAGCCGATCGGCGCCTCTTGCGCGGACCGGCTCTCTCCCTGTGAGGAGGCCGATGTGCGCGCGATGGTCTACCGCGGCCCGTACAAGGTCCGCGTCGAGGACAAGGACATCCCGGCGATCGAGCACCCGAACGACGCCGTCGTCCGGGTCACGCTCGGCGCCATCTGCGGCTCGGACCTGCACCTGTACCACGGGATGATGCCGGACACCCGGATCGGTCACACGTTCGGCCACGAGTTCATCGGCGTCGTACACGCGGTCGGGTCCTCGGTGCAGAACCTGAACGTCGGCGACCGCGTCATGGTGCCCTTCAACATCTTCTGCGGCTCGTGCTGGTTCTGCGCGCGCGGGCTCTACAGCAACTGCCACAACGTCAACCCGAACGCCAGCGCGATCGGCGGGATCTACGGCTACTCGCACACCTGCGGCGGATACGACGGAGGGCAGGCCGAGTTCGTCCGCGTCCCGTTCGCCGACGTCGGCCCGGCCCTCATCCCGGACTGGATGAGCGACGAGGACGCCGTGCTGCTCACCGACGCCTGCCCGACCGGCTACTTCGGCGCCCAACTCGGCGAGATCACCGAGGGCGACGTCGTCGTGGTGTTCGGTGCCGGCCCGGTGGGTCTGTTCGCGGCCAAGTCGGCGTGGCTCATGGGAGCCGGACGCGTGCTCGTCGTCGACCACCTCGACTACCGCCTGGAGAAGGCCCGCACCTTCGCGCACGCCGAGACCTTCAACTTCACCGAGCACGACGACATCGTGCTCGAGATGAAGAAACAGACCGACTTCCTCGGAGCCGACGTCGCCATCGACGCTGTGGGTGCCGAGGCGGACGGCAACCTGCTCATGCACGTCACGTCGGCGAAGCTCAAGCTGCAGGGCGGGTCACCGGTCGCGCTGAACTGGGCGATCGACGCCGTGCGAAAGGGCGGGACGGTCTCCGTGGTCGGCGCCTACGGCCCGCTGTTCAGCGCGGTGAAGTTCGGCGACGCGATGAACAAGGGGCTGACGATCCGAGCGAACCAGTGCCCGGTGAAGCGGCAGTGGCCGCGGCTGTTCGAGCACGTCAAGAACGGCTACCTGACGCCCAGCGACATCGTCACCCACCGCTTCCCGCTCGAGGATATCGCCGAGGGCTACCACGTCTTCTCGGCCAAGCTCGACGGGATCATCAAGCCGCTCGTCGTCCCGTCCGCGGCCTGAGAGGAGACCGGAGATGACCGACCTGACCGGCTATACGCCGCACAAGCCGCCGCTGCCCGAGTCTCCCGAGCAGCTGCGCGCACGCATCCCCGGCTGGGGCGTCGACCTCTCCCCGGCGGACCGCCCGTCCCACCCGAAGCTGGACTTCCGCGACGACCTCACGGGAGCGCACTGGGAGTTCCCAGAACGGCAGCCGGAGAAGTGGCCGAGGGAGCGCTCGGTCGAGCACCAGTTCCTCACGCCGGTGTTCGGCACGGCTCAGCCGCCGCGCGGCGTGGCAGGCGCGCTGCGCAGGCTCTCCTACGCCAGGTTTAGCGAGGCACGCGCCGCGCACTGGCTGCTCCTCCTGGCCGCCGACCGCGTCGACGCCGGGGGGGCGCACCTGCGCTCCCTGCTCACGCTGCACCCCGACAACCCGGTCACCGAGACCGGCGTCAAGGGCGAGCTGACGCACCACGGCGCGTCGTCCCGGCTCGGCAAGAACCGCGCCGACGTCAAGCACCAGCTGCTCGACCCGGTCATCGTCGCCGGCCCGTTCGTCGCAGCCGCCGGCGCAGGCATCGGTGCGGCCAAGGCGCTCGCCGGAGCGCTTCGCAGGTAGGCCCGTCTCGTTCCGGCGACCACACCCCGGACGGCCGGCACGGCGGGCATGTGCCCGACACCTGCTGCCGGCAGGCGACAGCGGGCCCGCGTGGCACCAGCTCGCGGGGCTGTGAGCGGCCGAGGCAGCCTCGGCCGCAACTTGCGTCCTCCAGCCCGGAGCCTGAGCCACTGCGCGGGTCGGCAGCGCTGCGCCGGTTCGGCCGCACCCTGGTTGCCCCCCTTCGCTCCGGTCAGACCCAGAAGCGGCGAAGCAGCTCCTGCTGGGAGTGCACGCCGAGCTTCTTGAACGCATGGGCGAGGTGGTTGCGCACCGTGCTCTGCGACACGACGAGCTGCTCGGCGATGGCCGGCACGCGCTGCCCGTCTTTCTCACGACACGCTTGGCGTCGGTCAGGTCGCACACCACGTCCCTGGACTCAACTCACCGTCAAGATCACGGAAGATCGAGGCTAGCGGCACGTGCCCAGGGTGGCCAGCCAACGCTGACACAGCAGGCGTCGCTGATCCTGACGCGTGCACTGCGACGACGCCGCCTTCATCGTCCTTTCATGTGACCTCCCTACCGTCGGACCGGTACCGACGAAGGGATGGCGATGGACGGGGAACCCGCGGTCCGCGCTCGCGGGCTCACCAAGCGCTACGGCGACGTGACAGCGGTCGACGCGATGGAACTCGACGTGCCGGTCGGCGTCGCGTTCGGCCTGCTCGGCCCGAACGGCGCGGGCAAGACAACGTTCATGCGCATGCTCTTCGGTCTGGTGCGGCCGGATGCGGGCAGCGTCGAGGTCTTCGGGCGCAACGTCGCGGACCACGGGGTGGCGGCGCTCGCACCGGTCGCCGGCTTCGTGGAGTCACCGCGCTTCTACCCGTACTTGAGCGGCCGCGCCAACCTCGAGGTGCTGGCGCGTCTGGACCAGCCCTACGGCGACGGCCCGGACATCGACCTCGTGCTCGAGACGGTCGACCTGACGGATCGGCAGCGCAGCCGCGTCCGGGAGTACTCCTACGGGATGGTGCAGCGCCTGGGAGTCGCAGCCGCGCTGCTGCGCAACCCGCAGCTGCTGGTCGTCGACGAGCCGACCAACGGCCTCGACCCGGCCGGCATCCGGGACATGCGCGAACTCATCGCCCGGCTCGCCGGCAGCGGCATCACGGTGCTGCTGTCGTCGCACAACATGCTTGAAGTCGAGCAGGTCTGCGACCGCGTCGCGATCATGCGCCGCGGCGGGATCGCGTTCGACGGGTCGATCACTGATCTGCGTGCGATGGCCGACGACGTGGGCTACCGCCTGACGACCGAGGACGACCGGCGCGCGCTGGAGCTGTGCGAGCACACCCCAGGCCTGCATCGGCTGGAACTGGGCCTCGACGGCCTGCGCTTCGAGGCCTCGCAGTCCGCCGTCGAGGACCTCACGCGCCGGCTCGGCGCCGCCGGGATAGGCACCCGCGAGCTCGCCGCACGCACGACTGCGCTGGAGACGCTGTTCTTCCGGCTCACCGAGAGCCGGTCGGAGGTGCTGATGTGAGCAGCACCACAGCGGTCTTCCGCGTCGAGTGGCGAAAGCTGGCCGCCCAGCCCCGGCTGCGCGCCGGCTTCGCGGTACTGCTGATCGCGCCGTGGCTGTTCATCGCGCTGGTCCTGCACCAGGACCGGTTGCCGGTGGAGACCCTCTACGGCCGCTACCTCAAGGACTCCGGCTTCGCGACGCCACTGGTCGTGCTGGTGTTCTCCACGCAGTGGATCTTCCCGCTCATCGCCTCTCTCATCAGCGGCGACGTCTTCTCCTCCGAGGACGCGCACGGCACCTGGAAAACCGTGCTGACGCGTTCGGTCAGCCGCGGCGAGATGTTCTGGGGGAAGGTCGCTGCGGCTTTCACGGCGACCGTCGCCGCCGTCGTCGTACTGGGCACGAGCGCGACGCTGGCCGGTGTCGCGCTGGTCGGCAGTCAGCCGCTGGTCAACGTCGGGGGCGTGCTCGTGCCCGCGCGGTCGGCGCTCGGACATGTGGCGCTGAGCTGGCTCGTGGTGCTCCCGCCGGTGCTGGCCTTCGCCGCGCTGGCGATTGCCGTCTCCATCCTGACTCGGTCGAGCGTGCTCGGCGTCCTCGTCCCGGTTGTCATCGGCCTGGTGATGCAGATGTACGTCTTCCTCAATGCCTGGGACACCGTTCGGCACGTGCTGCTCAACAGCCCGATGAACGCCTGGCGGGGCCTGTTCGACACCCCTGCCTACACCGACCCGCTCGAGCGCGGCCTGCTCGTCGCGCTGGCCTACCTCGCCGCGAGCATCGCCATCAGCCTGATCGCGTTCCACCGCCGCGACATCACAGGAGGATGACCATGCACCCGCTCTCGCCGCGCCTGCTGTTCTTGGTCCCCGTCGCCACGCTGCTCGTGAGCGGCTGCACCCCCGACACGACCCGCGACCGCGTCGAGCACGACGTCACCGCCACCTTCGCCAACCAGTACGTGCAGTCGGAGCAGGTACAGAGCCAGCCCCTGCGGCCAGCGCAGGTGCGCGGCACCGAGTGCCACAGCGGCCTGAACAAGACCGCCGACGCCGGCCCGGGGGCGTGGCACTGCACCATCTCCTGGACCGACCCCGCCGGCGGCCGACACGACGACGGCTACGTCGTCCTCGTCGACTCGTTGGGCTGCTACCAGGCCTTCAGCGACGAAGAGCGCGACGCGACGGTGCGCAGCGCCGATGGCCTTGCCGTGCCCGACCCGCGGGTGGGCTTCGACGGCTGCTACGACGTCTACGACGGCCGCACCGGCACCTCAAAGGCCTGAGCCCGGTAGGGACCGCCGGCGGCAGCACCGTCGCGGCCGTGCCCTGCTCCGGATGGGCGCACGCATGTCCGGCCAGCGCTGTTCCTGCGCGGGTGTGCGGGCCGGCAGTCCCCGAAGCCGCGCGGCGGCGAGCGCGCCGGCGTGGATCTGTGGGGCCTGGACCCGACCACCGGCGACCGCCATCCACCGAACCGGCTCTAACGCGTCGGGGAGCCCGTCCCACTCGAACGCGGCGCCGGCCACGTCGGCGGTGTTCCCGACCGCGCCGGCGGCGTCCGCGACGTGCTCGGACAACGGCGCCATGAACTGCGCCAGATGCGACCCCTGCATCCCGGCGAACGCGTTGGGCATCATCTCGAGCTCGCACGCGCAATGACGGCAGGTGATCGCGCCACCTTCGATCTCGGGGGGGTGAAACCCGATTCCTCACTGTGAGCGCTCCACGGTCCCCCGAGACTGATCCCGGGCGGGTGCAACCACCGTGCAGCTGCCACTGGCTGCTTCTCCGAGCCGCGCGGCGGCCGGCGAGACACGTCGCCTGCGAGCCACTTTCAGGAGACACTCAGGGACGGAGCGGCACCGTGTGTGCATGACTACGTACACGGACGCGCGTCTGTCGTCTGCTCGACGGTTGGCGAACAAGGTGCCGGAGGTCACCCTCTGGTTCTGGATCATCAAGATTCTCTGCACGACGGTCGGGGAGAGCTTCGCCGACTACGTCAACAGCACCCTGGGCGTGGGTCTGGTCAACACCGCCGTGCTGTTCACAGCCGTGCTGGCCGTCGTGCTGGGCGTGCAACTGCGGTTGCCTCGCTACGTGCCGTTCGCGTACTGGCTGACGGTGGTCGTGGTCAGCGTGACGGGCACGCTCTACACGGACATCCTCACCGACGACCTCGGCGTCCCGCTGCGGGTGAGCACGTCGGTGTTCGCGGCGCTGCTCGCGGGAGTGTTCGGCGTCTGGTACGCCCGCGAACGGACGCTGTCGATCCACAGCATCGTCACGTTGCCTCGTGAGGCCTTCTACTGGCTGGCCGTCCTGGTCACGTTCGCGCTCGGCACGGCCGCCGGTGACTGGACGCTGGAGTTGACCGGCTGGGGCCCGGGCATCTCGGTGCTGCTGCCCGCCGGTCTGATCGCGGTCGTCGTGATCTGCTGGCGCGGCGGCGCGCAGCCGGTGCTGGCGTTCTGGCTCGCCTACATCCTGACCCGCCCGCTCGGGGCCAACATCGGCGACTACCTGGCCCTGCCGGCGGACGAGAAGGGCCTCGGTCTGGGCACCGCACGGACCAGCGTGATCTTCCTGGCTGCGATCCTCGCCACCGTCGTGCACCTGACCGTGAGCAAGGTCGACGTGATCGAGCGCCGGCAGGCCAGCACCGACGACCGCGCCGCGGATCCCCGGCGTGAGCGAGCCATGCTCGTGATCCTGGCCGTGGCAGCCCTGGCCACCGGCCTGCTGCTGCGCCACACCTCCGCACAGCCGCACACCTCGGCGCTGGCCGACGAGGGCGGCGGCTCCGGCAGCGCCGCGGCACCGCTGGACCCGGCGAAGGCCACCGTCTTCCCGGCCGCTGACCTGGCCGCCCTGCGGAGGACCGCGCAGGACACCCTCGGCCTGGTGCGGGCCGGGGACCACAAGGCGGCCACCGCGCGGGTGAAGGACCTCGAGACGACGTGGGACGACTCCCAGGACCGGCTCGAGCCCCTGGACGAACAGGCGTGGGCCTCCTTGGACGCCGAGATCGACGCCGTGCTGTCAGCGGTCCGGTCCACGCCCCCGGACCCGGCCGCTCCTGCGCAGGCCTTGCAGACGCTGCTGACGAGCCTGGGCTGACCGACGGCGCGTAACCTTCCGTCGTGCGGATGCTGGTCGTGGAGGACGAGGTCCACCTGGCCGAGGCGCTGCGGGACGGGCTGGTGGCCGAGGGGTTCGCCGTCGACGTCGCGCACGACGGGGAGGCTGGGCTGCAGCTGGCGCTGGGCAACCCGTACGACGCCATCGTGCTGGACCTGATGCTGCCGCGCCGGCACGGCTACGACGTCTGCCGGACCCTGCGCGCCGACGGCGTCTGGACGCCGGTGCTGATGCTGACGGCCAAGGACGGCGAGTACGACCACGCCGACGCCCTGGACCTGGGGGTGGATGCGTACCTGACCAAGCCCTGCTCGTTCGTGGTGCTGCTCGCGACGCTGCGGGCGCTGGTGCGTCGCGGAGCTGCGGAGCGGCCGGCGGTGCTGCGGGTCGGGCCGCTGGAGCTGGACCCGGTCGAGCACCGGGTGCGGTTGCGCGGCGCCGAGCTCGGGCTGCGGCCGCGGGAGTACGCGCTGCTGCACTACCTGATGCGCCGACCGGGCGAGGCGGTGAGCAAGAGCGAGATCCTGGCCAACGTGTGGGACGAGTTCTACGAGGGCGACCCCAACATCGTCGAGGTGTACGTGAGCTACCTGCGTCGCAAGCTCGCTGCCCCCGCGGACCGGCCGGTCATCGAGACCGTCCGGGGGGTCGGGTACCGGCTCCTGCCCGACAGTGCCTGACCGCCAGATCCGGGCTGACGCCGGCAGGCGGGCCGGGGCGGGCAGGTGGGCGCGGCTGTCGATGCGGGTCCGGGTGACGGTCATCGCGGCGGTCGCGGTGTCGATCGGGCTGGTCGCGGCCAGCGCTGCGCTCGTGGTGTCGTTGCGGGCCGGGCTGATCGCTGGGCTGGACGACTCCGCGCGCTCCCGGGCGACCGACGCGGTCAGTGCGCTGCGCCGCGGCGACACGGGGCTGGCGGTGAGCTCGACGGGTGGGGAGAGCAGCCTGGTGCAGGTCCTGGGCTCCGACGGGCAGGTCCTGGCGAGCAGTCCCGAGCTGGCCGGGGTCGCCCCGCTGGTCCCCGTGCCGGCGCCACCCGGCGCAGCCCTCCCGGACGAGCTGAGCATCAGCGAGCGGGACTACCGCGCCTTCACCACCTTCGCCGTCGGGGGGAGGACGGTAGTGGTGGTGACGCCGATGACCGACGTCGAGGAGGCGATGGTGCAGCTCGCCGGCCGGGTGCTGCTGGGCGCCCCGGTGCTGCTGGTCCTGATCTGCGGCGCGGTGTGGGTGCTGGTGGGCTACACCCTGCAGACCGTGGACGGGCTGCGGGGGCAGGTGGCCGCGCTGTCCGCGAGCGGCCTGGACCGGCGGGTGGACGTCCCGGTCGCCCACGACGAGGTCCGTGAGCTCGCGGTGACGATGAACGGGCTGCTGGACCGGTTGCAGCGCTCGGCGCAGGTCCAGCGCCGGTTCGTCGCGGACGCCGCGCACGAGCTGCGCAACCCGCTGGCGGCCCTGCGCGCCCGGCTCGAGGTCAACGAGCGGGCAGATGACCCGGACGCCTGGAAGCGGGCCGCGCCGGTGATGCTCCAGGACACCGAGCGGCTCGGCCGCCTCGTCGACGACCTGCTGGCGCTGGCGCGCCTCGACGAGTCGCCTCGGTTGCGCCGGGCCGAGCCGGTCGACCTGGACGAGATCGTGCTGGCCGAGGTCGCCCGGCTGCGCGAGACCACCAGCATCACGGTGGACGCCCGGCAGGTGTCGGCCGGGCTGGTCCACGGCGATCCGGGCCTGCTGACCCGCGTCGTGGGCAACGTGCTCGCGAACGCGGTCCGGCACGCGACCGCTGTGGTCCAGGTGTCGGTGGCAACGGTGGACGGGCAGGTCGAGCTCACCGTCGCCGACGACGGTCCGGGCATACCGCCAGCCGAGCGGGAGCGCGTGTTCGAGCGGTTCCACCGGCTCGACGAGGCCAGAGCCCGCGATGTGGGCGGTAGCGGGCTGGGCCTGGCGATCGTCCGCGACGCGGTCCGGGCGCACGGCGGTGTTGTGAGCATCCAGGACGCCCGCCCGGGGGCGCTGGTGACGGTCTGGCTCCCGCAGGAGGTCGACAGCCAGCAGCCGTGACCGACTGTCACGAGGAGCCTCACAGCTCGCGCAGCTGGCTGATGCCGCCGCGCGACCCCTGCCGGCGCAGCGCCAGCACCACCAGCTCCGTCGCAGCGCTGACGCTGGCCAGCAGGGCGAGCAGGTAGCCGACGGGGAGCGTCGCCCCGGTCGGCGGCGGGTCGAAGATGCCGGTGAGCACCTTCACGAGCAGGTAGGAGATCGTCGCGGCGATCACGGTGCCGCCCGCGAGGCCGCCGAGCAGCAGCGCCCGGGCCTCGCCGGCCAGGAACCGGCCGCGCTGTCGGGGGCTGGCGCCGAGCGCGCCCAGCAGCACCAGCGCCCGGCGGCGCTGGGCGGCGCCGAGCAGCAGCGCCAGGCCCGAGCAGGCCAGCGCCAGCGCCAGCCCGAACGCCAGCTCCAGGCGGGACAGACCGGCCAGGTCGGCGGCGGCCAGCCCGGACACGGTGGTGACGGTGGAGCGGGCTGACACGACATCCTGCACCTGCGCGCCCGTGCCGGCGAGCTGCCCGCGCAGGGCGGTGGCGGTGCCGGCCGGGTCGCCGGAGGAGATCAGGTAGGTGCTGACCGCGTCGGACCCGGTCTTCGCGGCGAGGTAGCTGCCGTTGGCGACGACGAACGAGTCCTTGGGTGCGGTCGGGAACTCGGTCACCAGCCCGACGACGTGGAAGTCGACCGGCCGGTACTGCTGGTCGGCGCCGGTCTGCAGTCGCAACCGGACGAGGTCGCCGGGGCGCAGCTGGTAGTCGTGCAGGGTCTCGGCGGACAGCAGCACCCCGTCGGGTGTTGCGGCCAGTGCGGCGAGCGCCGCGCGGATCGTGGTGCCGGGGGTGAAGGAGTCCAGCAGCGGCGTGGCGCGCCCGATCGTGGCGGCGTTGATGCCGTAGAGGTCCTGCAGGTCGGGCCCGACGTAGGCGAACCGGTGCTGGACCGGCTCGACCGCTCGCGCGCCCGGCGCGGTTGCCAGGGTCTGCTCGATGCCGGCGGGCAGGGCGACCGACGGCGGCGCGGTGACCGCGACGTCCGCGCCGACGGTCAGCGCGACGTCCAGCGCTGCCTGCTGGCGGTAGGTGGCGGTGAACACTGCCGTCGAGGCGGCCAGACCGACGGCGACGGCCAGGCCGGTGGCGCCGCGCGCGACGACCTGCCGTCGG
>JAOPVV010000419.1 GCA_025966005.1 Frankiales bacterium | reverse complement strand
GTCGCCGAGGAGGTCCGCCGCGCCGGGCACCCCGGGCCGCTGACGCTGGTCGGTGACGAGAGCGCCTGGCCGTACGACCGGCCGCCGCTGTCGAAGGCGGCGCTGCAGGACGGCGCCCCGCCGCCGCTGCTGCGGCCGGTCGAGGAGTACGGCGAGCTCGACCTCGACCTGCGCCTCGGGGTCGCCGCCGTGCACCTCGACCCGGCAGCCCGCGCACTGCGGCTGTCGGACGGCGCGACCGTCACCTACGACGCCCTGGTGCTGGCCCCCGGCGCCGTCCCGCGACGGCTGCCGGGGCGTGAGCTGGCCGGGGTGCACGTCCTGCGCACGGCCGACGACGCCGCTGCGCTGCGCGCCGACCTGCTCGAGCACCGCGCGCTCACGGTCGTCGGCGGCGGGTTCCTGGGCTGCGAGGTCGCGGCGAGCGCCCGCCGGCTCGGCGCCGCGGTCGACCTGGTCGAGCTGCTGCCGGGGCCGCTCGTGCGGGTGGTCGGACCGGCGCTCGCCGCGCGGGTCCGGGCGCTGCACGAGCGGCACGGCGTCCGGCTGCACACCGGCGTCGGTGTGCACGCCCTGCAGGGGCACGACGCCGTCGAGGCCTTCGAGCTCGATGACGGCCGGGTGCTGTCGGCCCGCACCCTCCTCGTCGCGCTCGGGGTCACGCCCGCGACGGCCTGGTTGCGCGGCGCCCTGCCGCTCGCCGACGACGGGGGGATCTGCTGCGACGAGGCGGGTCTCGCGGCCGACGCCGTCTGGGCGGTCGGGGACGCCGCCGCCTGGGGGTCCACCCGGCGTGTCGAGCACTGGACCAGCGCGGTCCAGCAGGCTGCCGCCGTGGCGCGGTCGGTGCTCGGGACGCCGACGCCCGACACGTCCGTGCCGTACGTCTGGAGCGACCAGTACGACTCGACGCTGCAGTGCGTCGGCGAGGTCGCGCCGGGCACCGAGACCGAGGTGCTGCAGGTCGGCGCCGGCCTCGTCGCGCTGCACACCGACGGCGACTCGTTCAGCGGCGCGGTGCTGCTCGACGCGAAGAAGCTCGCCGGGCGGGTCCGCCGGGTCCTGTCCTCCGGCGGCTCGCTGAACGACGCGCGGGTCGCCGTCCAGCGCTGACCGGCCGCACTAGCCGGGCAGGCCCCAGTCCGCGCGCACGCTGTCCAGCCCGCTGCCGGGCACGCCCGGGGCCGACGGGAGGTCGGCGGGGGTGCGCGAGAAGCGCGGCGCCGGGGCGGCCTGCTGCACGCCGTCGACGACGACGAAGGTGCCGCGGGCCTTCAGATGCGGCTCGTCCAGCGTCTCGGCCAGCTCGACGACCGGGGTCACGCAGGCGTCGACCCCGTCGAACACGGCCGTCCACTCGTCCCGGGTGCGGGTCGCGAGCGCCCCGCCGATCGCCTCGCGCAGGGCGGGCCAGCCGGCGCTGTCCATCTGCGGCGGCAGCGTCGCGGCGTCCAGGCCGAGGCCCGCGAGCAGGCGGGCGTAGAACTGCGGCTCGAGCGCACCGACGGCGACGTGCCTGCCGTCGGCGCAGGCGTAGGTGTCGTAGAACGGCGCGGCGCCGTCGAGCAGGTTGGTCTGCCGCCCGTCGTTCCACAAGCCCATCCCGCGGAACGACCACAGCATCTGGCTGAGCAGCGCGACGCCGTCGACCATCGCGGCGTCGACGACCTGGCCGACGCCCGACCGCTCCCGCTCGTTGAGGGCGGCGAGCACCCCGACGAGCAGCAGCATGGAGCCGCCGCCGAAGTCAGCGACCAGGTTGAGCGGCGGCACCGGCGTCCCGTCGGTCCGGCCGATCGCGGCCAGCGCCCCGGTCAGCCCGAGGTAGTTGAGGTCGTGACCGACGCGCGGGGCCATCGGACCGTCCTGGCCCCAGCCGGTGATGCGGCCGTAGACCAGCCGCGGGTTGCGCTCGAGGCACTGGTCCGGCCCCAGCCCGAGCCGTTCCGTGACGCCCGGCCGGAAGCCCTCGAGCAGCACGTCTGCCCGCTCCACGAGGTCGAGCACGAGCGCCCTGCCCTCCGGGGACTTGAGGTCGGCGAAAACCGACCGGCGCCCGCGCAGCAGGACGTCCTTCTCGGGCGCGGCCAGGTCGAACCGGCCGGACTCGCGGTCGACGCGCACGACGTCGGCGCCCAGGTCGGCCAGGACCATCGCGGCGTGGGGGCACGGGCCGAGGCCGGCCAGCTCGACGACGCGCAGTCCGGTCAGCGGTCCAGGCACAGCGACTCCTCAGCAAGAGTGAACAGCGGTTCACAGGACCGTAGTCGTAGCCTCGGACCATGGCTGTCACCCGGTTGCTGCCCACGTCCGAGGCGGGCGAGCTGATCGACCTCGTGCGCGACATCGCCGACCGCGAGCTGCTGCCGCTCGCGGCGTCCTACGAGCGGGAGGAGCGCTTCCCGCGCGAGGTGTTCCGCACGCTCGGCAAGGCCGGGATCCTCGGGCTGCCCTACCCCGAGGAGCAGGGCGGCGGCGGCCAGCCGTACGAGGTGTGGCTGCAGGTGCTCGAGGAGATCGGCGCCCGCTGGGCGTCGGTCGGCGTCGGCGTGTCGGTGCACGCGCTGACCTGCTTCCCGCTCGCCGGCTACGGCACCCCCGAGCAGCAGCAGCGCTGGCTGCCGGACATGCTCGGCGGCGAGCTGCTGGGCGCGTACTGCCTGTCCGAGCCCGACGCCGGCAGCGACCCCGGTGCGATGCGCACCCGCGCCGTCGCCGACGGCGACGGCGACGGCTACGTCCTGGACGGCGTCAAGGCGTGGGTCACCCACGGCGGGCACGCCGACTTCTACACGTCCATGGTGCGCACCTCCGACGCCCGCTCAGGTGGGATCAGCTGCTTCCTGGTCCCCGCCGACGCGACCGGTCTGACCGCCGACAAGCCCGAGGACAAGATGGGCCTGACCGGCTCCACCACCGCCACCATGCGCTTCGACGGCGTCCGGGTCGACGCCGACCGGCGGATGGGCGCCGAGGGCCAGGGGCTGCCGATCGCGCTCGCCGCCCTGGACGCCGGCCGGCTCGGGATCGCCGCCGTCGCGACCGGACTCGCGCAGGCCGCGCTCGACCAGTCGGTGGCCTACGCCAAGACCCGGCACACCTTCGGCAAGGCCATCATCGACCACCAGGGCCTGGGGTTCCTGCTCGCCGACATGCAGGCCGCGGTGCAGACCGCCCGCACCACCTACCTCGACGCGGCACGCCGCAAGGACCTCGCGATGCCGTACGCGAAGGAGGCCAGCATCGCCAAGCTCGTCGCGACCGACGCCGCGATGAAGGTCACCACCGACGCCGTCCAGGTCTTCGGCGGCTACGGCTACACCCGCGACTTCCCGGTCGAGCGGTACATGCGCGAGGCCAAGGTCATGCAGATCTTCGAGGGCACCAACCAGATCCAGCGCATGGTCATCGCCCGCCACCTCGCCAAGGGCTGACCGGCGCGCGCGGACCCCGCGCGTCAGCTGACCCGGTGCACCACCCGGCACTCCGCGCCGGGGTACACGACGGCGTGGTGCCCGTCGTCCCAGTCCACGACGTACGGCGGCGCTCCGTCCTCGCCGCGCACCTCCATGATCCGGCCGTGCCGGTCGGGGTTGCCGACGTGCCTGCCCGGGACCACGATCTCGTCCCCCAGCTGAGCCTTCACGGCCCACCTCCTCCTCCGGCCGACCAGGCCATCGTGCACCCGCGGCGAGCGGCTGGGAAGGGGCGGGGCGAGCCGGCTCAGCGGGCGGCGAAGTAGCGGGCGAACCACGCGACCGCGGACGGGTCGTCGACCGAGCCGAGGTTGAGCGCCTTCTCGACCGGGACCCCCTGCGCCATCCGCTTGAGCGGAACCTCGAGCTTCTTGCCGGTGCTGGTGTGCGGGACGGCCGGCACCGCGACGACCTCGTCCGGGACGTGCCGCGGGGAGGCCTTCTCCCGCACCGCCGTGGTGAGGCGGGCGACGAGCGCGTCGTCGAGCTCGACCCCGTCGACGAGGCGCACGAACAGCGGCAGCCAGTAGCCGCCGTCGGGCTGCTCCACGCCGAGCACGAGCGCCTCGGCGACCTCGGGGACGGCCTCGACGGCGGCGTACACGTCGGCGCTGCCCATCCGCACGCCGTGCCGGTTCAGCGTCGAGTCGGAGCGGCCGTGCACCACCGCCGTCCCGCCGTCGGTGATGGTGACCCAGTCGCCGTGCCGCCAGGTGCCGGGGAAGACGTCGAAGTAGGCGTCGCGGTAGCGGCTGCCGTCGTCGTCACCCCAGATCCCCAGCGGCATCGACGGCATCGGCGCGGTCACGACCAGCTCGCCGACCTCGCCGCGGACGCTGGCGCCCTTCTCGTCCCAGGCGTCGACGGCCAGACCCAGCCCGCGGCAGGACATCTCGCCCTCGGTGACCGGCAACCACGGCGCGTCGCAGACCAGCGCGGCGCTGAAGTCGGTGCCGCCGCTGATGACGTGCATGGCCAGGTCGTCGCCGACGTGCTCGTACACCCAGCGGAACGACGACGGTGGCAGCGGCGACCCGGTGACGCCGACGGCGTCGAGCGCCGACAGGTCGTGCTCGCGGGCTGGGTCGAGCCCGGCCTTCTCGCAGGCCAGCAGGTACCCCGGGCTCGTGCCGAGCATCGTCGCGCGCAGGTCGGCCGCGAGCTGCCACAGCCGGTCGGGCGTCGGCCACAGCGGACTGCCGTCGTAGAGCACGCCGGTGGCGCCGAGCATCAGGCTCATGACGACCGTGTTCCACATGATCCAGCTGGTCGAGGAGTACCAGAAGAAGCGGTCGCCCTCCTGCACGTCGTACTGCAGGCCGAGCTGCGCCAGGCCCATCAGCATCACGCCGACGTGGCTGTGCACCAGGCCCTTCGGCAGCCCGGTCGTGCCCGAGGAGTAGACGACCCACAGGGGCGTCTCGGCCTCGAGCTGCACGACGACGGGGTCCTGCCGGTCGCGGACGGCGTCGCCCCAGGCGAGCACGGGCAGGCCCGGGCGCTCGAGCAGCGGAGCACCCAGCACGTCGACCTGCACCAGGGCCCGGACGGTCGGCAGGCCGTCGAGCAGCTCACCGACGGCCGCGACCCGGTCGCGCTGCTTGCCGCCGAAGCGGTACCCGTCGGCGGCGAGCAGCACCACCGGGTCCAGCTGGCCGAAGCGGTCGACCGCCGACGCCGGCCCGATGTCCGGGGCGCACCCGGACCACACCGCGCCGAGGCTGGCGCAGGCCAGCAGCGCGACCACCGCCTCGGGGGCGTTGGGCAGGTAGCCGACGACGCGGTCGCCCTGCCGGACCCCGAGGCCGCGCAGGGTCGCGGCGAGGGCGCCGACCAGGCCGCGCAGCTCGTCGCGGCTGACCTCGACCGGCTCGCCGTGCTCGGAGGCCGCGATCAGGGCCGGTGCGTCCCCGGTCCACCGCAGCACCTGGTCGACGAGGTTCAGCCGCGCCCCGGGGAACCAGCGGGCGCCGGGCATCTCGCGCGTCGTCAGCACCTGCTCGTACGGCGTGGCCGCCCGGACGTCGAACTCGTCCCAGACGGCGGCCCAGAAGTCCTCGAGGTGGTCGACCGACCACTGCCAGAACCGCTCGTAGTCGGGCGGGCCGTAGCCCTGCCTCGCCGCGAACGACGTCAGTCGCGACGCCGCGACGCGCTCGGCGGAGGGCCGCCACAGGACCTGCTCGTCTGACATGCGGACCTCCGGCTCGACGGGTGCTCCGGGCAGGCTAGGCCGGACGGGTCGTGCCGGCGCCCTCCTGCGGCATCAGGATCCAGAGCACCGGGTAGACGAGCAGCTGGCTGCCCGGGACGACCAGCAGGACCAGCAGGAACAGCAGCCGCGCCGTCCAGGGGCGCAGGCCGTACCTGCGCCCCAGCCCCGAGCAGACGCCGGCGATCACGCGCTGGTCGCTGGTGCGCACCAGCCCGTTGCGGGCGAAGGTCGCGCGGATGTCGTCCATGGTGGGAGTCCTCTCGACGGGTCGTGCGTACCCGGCCAGCGTGCGCCCGTCCCGGCCGCCGCACATCAGGTGCGCACCCTGACCGCGACCCCGAGCCCGGACCCCGGGCTCAGCGCACGCGCAGCAGCACCTTGCCGGCGGCGCGGCGCTCGTCGAGCTCGACCAGGGCCTGGGCGGCGTCGGCCAGCGGGTGGACGCTGCCCACGACGGGGTCGAGCCTCCCCGCCTCGAGCAGCGGCAGGAGGTCGGCCCACTGCTCCTGCAGGTAGTCGACCTCCGACATCCAGTACGCGCCCCACCCGACGCCCACGACCGAGATGTTGTTGAGCAGCAGGCGGTTCACCTTCACGGTGGGGATCTCGCCGCCCGTGAAGCCGATCACCAGCAGCCGTCCCTCGCGGGCGAGGCTGCGCAGCGAGTCGGTGAACCGGTCGCCGCCGACGGGGTCGACGACGAGGTCGACGCCGCGTCCGCCGGTGAGCTCCTTGACCTGTGCGCGGAAGTCCGACGCGTCGACGACCTCGTGCGCGCCGGCCCGCCTGGCCACCTCGCCCTTCTCCGCCGACGACACGACCGCGATCACCCGCGCCCCGAGGGCGGACGCCAGCTGCACCGCGGCGGTGCCGACCCCGCCGGCGGCGCCGTGCACGAGCACCGTCTCGCCCTCCTGCAGCCGGCCGCGCCGGACCAGGCCGAAGTGCACGGTCAGGTAGTTCATCGGCAGCGACGCGCCGCCCTCGAACGACACCGCGTCGGGCAGCGGGAACACCCCCTGGGGCATGACCGCCGCGACCTCGGCGAAGCCGCCGAGACCGGGGAAGGCGGCGACGCGCTGGCCGACCTGGACGGCCCCGCCGTCCGGCGCGGTGCGGACGACCCCGGCGACCTCGGAGCCCGGGACGAACGGGAGCTCGGGCTTGAGCTGGTACTCCCCGCGGCTCTGGAGCACCTCCGGGAAGGTCACCCCGGCCACGTGGACGTCGATGAGGTACTGCCCGGGGCCGGCGACGGGCTCGGGGACGTCGACGAGCTCGACGGCCGACGGTCCGTCGAGGCTGGTGATCTGCACTGCGCGCACGGGGTCCTCCTGGTCGTGGGTGGGCTGCAGCCTGCCAGGTGCCGGGCTCGTCCCGTACGGGGCGCCTACGCTCCGGCCGTGACCGCCGTCCCCGCCCCCGTGCCCGTCCCGAGGTACGGCGACGCGGCGCTGTCGGACCTGCTCCCCTCGGTGCTGGCCTCGCTCGGCGTGGCCGGCGAGCCGGCGACGATCGCCCTGCCACCGGCGAGGCGGACGGTGCTGCTGCTCGTGGACGGGATGGGCCTGGAGCTGCTGCAGCGGCACACCGACGTCGCCCCGTTCCTGTCGGGTCTGCAGCGGTCGGCGCTCACGACGGGGTTCCCCGCGACGACCGCCACCAGCCTGTCGTCGATCGGCACCGGCCTGGCGCCCGGCGAGCACGGCATCACCGGCTACACGTCCTGGGTGGCCGAGGTCGACGGCGCGGTCGGGTGGCTGACGTGGACGCTCGGTCGCGAGGACCTGCGCGAGCGGCTGGTGCCGGAGCGGTCGCAGCCGCGTCCGACCGTGTTCGAGCGGGCCGAGCGGGCGGGCGTGGCGGTGACGGTGGCCGCGCCGGCGGTCTTCGAGGGCAGCGGGCTCACCCGGGCGGTGCTGCGAGGCGGCACGTACCTCGGCGCGGTGACCCCGGGTGACTCCGTGGCGCACGCCGTCGCGGGGAGCCGCCGCGGCGACCGGAGCCTGGTCTACTGCTACACGCCCGACCTCGACCTCATCGGGCACGTCCGCGGCACCGACAGCGACGCCTGGCTCAGCCAGCTGGCGCTGGTCGACCGGTACGCCGAGGAGCTGGCCGGCCGGCTGCCGGCCGACACGGCGCTGCTGGTCACCGCCGACCACGGCATGGTCGACGTGCCACCGGGGTCGCAGGTCGACTTCGACGCCAGTCCTGCTCTGCAGCACGGGGTCCGGGCGCTCGCCGGCGAGCCGCGGGCCCGGCACGTGCACGTCGAGGACGGCGCTGCCAGGGACGTGCTGGCCACCTGGCAGGCCGAGCTCGGCGACCGGATGGCCGTCCTGACCCGCGAGCAGGTCATCGCCGCCGGTCTGCTCGGACCGGTGGTCACGCCCGCCGCGTCCGACCGCACCGGCGACGTCGTCGCGATCGCCACCTGCGAGGTCGCGGTCGTGCGGCGCGAGCACGAGCGGCTGCTGTCCGGGCTGCGCGGGCAGCACGGCGCGCTGACCGACGCGGAGCGCCTCGTGCCCCTGCTGCGGTGGCCCGCCCCGCCGGCCTAGCTCAGTCGTCGAGGTAGAGGTAGAACAGGTGGCACTCGCGTCCGCCGACCGCCTCCGTGCCGTGCTGCTGACCGGCCGGCACGTGCGCGTACCCGCCCTCGTCGAGCACGTGCTCACGGATGCGGCACGACCCGCTGACCACGTGCACGTGGTGGTGCCCCGTCGGGTGCGCGTGCGGCGGGATGACCGAGCCCGGCTCCAGCAGGAGCATCCCTGCGAGCGAACTCCCGGACCGCCACAGCACCCGGGTACGGACCCCCTGCACGCCGTGCAGGTCCTCCCACGGCAGCTGCTCGACCTGCTCCGCCGAGAGCAGCGCGCTGCCCCTCACGGCCCCTGACGTCATGGACGACCTCCCTCACCGCTGGTCTGCCGAGCGTGCACCCGCAACCGCGCGGGCGCCAGGGTCCTAGGTCAGGAGACGGTCACCCGCACCGCGGCCGCGGCCGTGCGCGCCCGCTCGCGCGCCTCGTCGAGGGTGTCGCCCTGCGCCAGGGCGACGGCAAGGCGGCGGCCGGGGTGCGACGTCGGCTTGCCGAACACCCGCACCTGCGCGGTAGGCACCGCCAGCGCCTCCGCCAGCCCGTCGTAGGACGGGGTGCCGGTCTCGGTGCCGAGCACCACCGCGGACGCGCTCGGGCGGTCCACGGCGACGTCGTCGGCGCGGACGGGCAGGCCCAGGACGGCCCGCACGTGCAGCGCGAACTCGCTGGTCGCCTGGCTGACCATCGTCACCATGCCGGTGTCGTGAGGCCGCGGCGACACCTCGCTGAACAGCACCTCGTCAGTCGCCGTGACGAACAGCTCGACGCCGAACAGGCCGTGTCCACCGAGGGACTCGACCACCGCGGTGGCGATCTCGGTGCCCCGCGCCAGCGCCTGCTCGCTCATGGGGTGCGGCTGCCACGACTCGCGGTAGTCCCCGTCGACCTGCACGTGCCCGACCGGCGGACAGACCGTGACACCGCCGACGTGGCGCACCGTCAGCAGGGTGACCTCGTAGGCGAAGTCGACGAAGCCCTCGACGATGACGGGACGGTCCTTCACGCGCGCACCCTCGCGGGCGTACGTCCACGCGGCGAGCGGGTCGCCGCCGGGCTGCACCGTCGACTGGCCCTTGCCGCTGCTGCTCATGACCGGCTTGACGACGCAGGGCACGCCGATGTCGGCGACCGCCTTGGTGAACTCCTCGACGGACGACGCGAAGCGGTACGGCGAGGTCGGCAGCCCCAGCTCCTCGGCGGCGAGCCGGCGGATGCCCTCGCGGTCCATCGTCAGCCGGGTCGCGCGGGCGGTCGGCACGACGCGCACGCCGTCGGCCTCCAGCGCCAGCAGCTCGTCGGTCGCGAGCGCCTCGACCTCGGGCACGACCAGGTCGGGCCGGACCTCCTCGACGAGCGCCCGCAGCGCGACCGGGTCGGTCATGTCGAGCACCCGGCGGTGCGGGCTCACCCGCATCGCCGGGGCGTCGTCGTAGCGGTCGGCCGCCACGACGTCCACGCCGAGGCGGGCCGCCTCGAGGGCGACCTCGCGGCCGAGCTCACCACTGCCGAGCAGGAGGATGCGGGTCACGCGGTGCAGCCTGCCAGGTCGGGCTACGGCACCAGCGCCGGGCCGGTGGGCGGTGGACCCTGGGCCTCGAGCAGCGCCGACTCGGCCTCGTCGAACCGCCGCGACCGGAGCAGGAAGCGCACCCCGCGAGGCGCCTCGACCGAGAACCCGCTGCCCCGACCGGGGACGACGTCGGTGAGGTGGTGTGCTTCCCGTGCTCGACCTGCGGGCCGCTCATACAGAACGGCGCCTGGTCGACGAAGCCCCGGTGGACGTCCCGGCTGCCGACCCGGAACTCGCCGCGGGGGGAAGCACATGGGGCCGGAACCGGCGCAGCAGCCGACGCTCTGCGGAGCCGGAGTCGTCGACGGGCGCGACCGCGAGGTCGGGGCTGACCCAGGCGGACGAGCGGCGCCGAGAGGCCAGGACGCTGCGCTGGGGCTTCGTGGTCCTCGGGTCCGCAGCCGGTGCGCCTGGCGCAGGACCGGGGCCCACGTGCGCGAGAGCTGCTGCGGCGGGTGTGCAGCTCGTCGCGGCTCAGGACCGGCGTCCTCATCGCGGGCGTGACCGGCGGGGCCGCAGGGGGGCCGTCGTGCGGGCGGTCCAGCAGCCGCGCCACACCCCGCTGGCGTAGGCGAGGTCGTCGACCAGGCGCAGGGCGGTCCAGGTGGCCGGGCCGAGGGCGGGGCGACGGGCGAGGAGCTCGAGCAGCGGAGGGGCGAGCACGGTCACGACGGCGACGGCACGGGTCCGCCGCGGGGCGAGCGCAACGAGCAGCAGGGGCAGGGTGGTGACGGTGCCGGCCCCGCCGAGCCCGCTGCCCGTCGACAGGACCGACCGCCCGGACACCCGGACGGCCGTCACGGCGCAGGCCGCTGCCGGCAGCCCGGTGCGGCGCAGGACCCGGTGCAGCCGG
>JAOPVV010000403.1 GCA_025966005.1 Frankiales bacterium | reverse complement strand
TGCTCCTGCTCGCCCGGCTGGAGCCGCCCCGTTCCGATGCCTCAGCGCGCAACGTCCAGCCCTCTGTCGCGGAGGCACCCGCGATTGCCGACCTGCCCGCCGGCGGCCGGTAGCACCCAGTGTCCCTGGCGATCACCCAGGGGGAAACGTCTCTTGTCGGTCCGCAGTAGTCCGCAGCAGCCTCCTGGCAACCATAAAGTGCCAGGCGTTGCCAACCTGCCAAACATTGCGTTGCCCTCAGGTCAGAGGCCTTTCCGCGACAATTCAGTGGGTGCCGATCGCCCCGTATGCGTACCTGGAACTACTGAGCTGACGGTCCCTAGGGCCTGGAACGGCATTGATCGCGCCGAGGTGGGGGAGCCAGAGCTGACGCCGGGTCGACGCGTGGTCGCGACGTGGCGTGGTCGGAGTCCCGCCTGGCTCCTGCTCGTCCACAGACGGATCACATTGCTGGCAATTCACAGGCGCGTGCTGATCGCCAGCAGACCTGTTTCCGCCTTATCTAATTGAGAGGAAGTGCGTCCGATCGCACTTCCGCCGACTGGATCGAGGAAGCCATGAGTCAGCTGATGCAGGAGATTCTGACCAGCAGTGAGGTCTCGGACTGGATTCGGGTGTCGCCCTCGACGCTCTGCCGGTGGCGCCAGCGCGGTGAGGGTCCGCGGGTGACGTGGATGGGTCCGACGTGTCCGCGTTATCGTCGCGAGGACGTTGAGGAGTGGTTGGCATGCATCGGCTGAGCACGTTGGTGTCGCGATGATCCGCAAGACCGCCGGTGGGCGGTTCCGTGCCGAGCTGAAGAGCGGCCGACAGTTCGTGGCCAGCAGGACCTTCGACACCAAGCGTGAAGCTGTCGAGTGGCACGCCCGGGAGAAGGCCGCGCTGGTTGGCGGCGTCGATCCGCGGGCCGGGCGCCGGCTCGTCCGCGTCGTCCTTAGTGAGTGGCTCGAGGTCCGGTCCATCACGGTCGCGACCAAGACCTATATCGCCGACCAGCAGCTCAAGCGACTGGTCCCCACCAGCATCCAGGCGCTCCAGGTCTCGGCGGTGTCCGAGCGGGAGATCGCGCGGTCGTTCGAGACCCTGTTTCGCGCGGGTCTGAGCGAGGCTTCCGTTGTCCGCTACCGGGCGAGCCTGTCGGCGTTCTTCGCCTGGTGCGTGCGGGAGAAGCTGTTGACGCACAACCCGGTGACCGCGACGCGGGTGCCGAAGTCCTCTGAGGAACCCGTCGAGATGCGGCCCTGGACCGAGGACGAGCTCGAAGACGCGTTCGAGCAGTGGCGGAGGGAAGACACCGACCTGGCCGATGTCCTGCTGGTACTCGGGTGGACCGGGCTTCGCTGGGCCGAGGCGCGCGCCCTGACCGTCGAGGACGTCGTCGACGTGCCTTCCCCTGGGCTGCTCGTGCGCCGCTCGCAGCCCGAGGGCGTGGCCACCAAGTCCGCCAAGGGTCGCCGCAGCCGACGGGTGCCAGTGGCCAACCGGGTGCTGCCCATCATCCGACGGCTCCAGGCGTCCAAGGAGCCCGGCGACCTGTTGCTCACCACGAGCGGAGGAGCCCGCCTGCACCGCACCGCGGTCCTGCGCACGGTCAGCTGGCCCAAAACGGGCCAGGGACGGCGGGTGCACGACCTGCGCCACACCGCCGCCTGCCTCTGGCTGGCCCGTGGTGTCGATCCGGGCACGGTCCAGGCCTGGATGGGACACGAGTCGATCGCCACGACCAACCGTTATCTGCACTTCATGGGCACCGGCGCCGACCTGGCTGGTCTCGACCGGTTGAACACGCCCAGTCGCCCCCGCGGGGGCGAGCGCGACGGCCAGAACGCGCCGGGGCGAGCGGGGGGCGAGCGCGAGGTCGTCGACCTTGAACGACACCGAGGCGATTCGAACGCCGTGGCCGCCGAGGAATGACGAAACCGCAGGTCAGAGGCGGCCTGCGGTTCGGGTGGATGTCGATCACCGTGGTGGAGCTGAGGGGATTCGAACCCCTGACCTTCTCATTGCGAACGAGACGCGCTACCAACTGCGCCACAGCCCCGGTGCGTCGTACGACGCGAGGCGCAACGCTAGCACCCGCACCGTCCCGGCCCGAACTCGGCGGGCCGGGTCCCGGACGGCCTGTAACGCGATCGGGCCGGCGTCCGCTGTCCAGGTGTACGAGTTCCCCGCAGTCCCTGCGCCAGGAGGTCACATGCGAGTCAAGAGGCTCCCGTTCCCGGGTCCGCACGACGAGTCGCCACCGGACGGCCCGCCATGAGGGGCGGCCGCAGGGCGGCCCACCGGCACGTCGGCGCCCGCCGTCCGGGCCTGGCCTCCACCTGGCGGCGACTGCTGTTCGGCGGAAAGCCCGAGCCGACGACGGGAAGCCCGCCTACGGTGGGCGTCTGACACCCCGCGACAGCAGGAGAGGACGGATCGCCTGATCGGCACCGCCCGCAACCGCAGCCGCCGGAACGGACCCGACGAGGGCCCGCCCGGTGGAGCCGGGCCGTCCCTGCGGGCGGTCCCCGACTCCGAGCCTGCAGCCGCCGACCTCGACGAGGACGACGCACTCACGCTCGCCCGTAGCGGCGACGAGCGCGGGTTCGTCCACCTCTACCGGTCGGTGCAGCCGGCACTGCTGCGCTACCTGCGCGTCGCGAGCCCGGACGCCGCCGAGGACGTCGCGGCCGAGGTGTGGCTCCACGTCGTCAGGGACCTGGCAGGGTTCGTCGGCGACGCGGACGCCTTCCGCGGCTGGACGTTCACGATCGCGCGGCACCGCGCCATCGACCACGGTCGGGCGCGGGCCGCGCGACCGGCCGTCCCGGTGGCCGACGTCGACCCGGGGGAGCAGGCGCCGAGCGCGGAGGCGGAGGCGGTCGAGCGCGACGCGACCCGGGAGGCCCTGACGATGGTGGCGACGCTGCCCCCGGAGCAGGCCGAGATGGTGATGCTGCGGGTGGTGGCCGGTCTCGACGTGGAGACGGTCGCCGAGATCGTCGGCAAGAAGCCGGGCACCGTGCGGGTCGCGGTCCACCGGGCACTGAAGACCCTCAGGGAACAAGCCCCTCAGAACCCACGTGAGGTGGTGTGACATGAGCCAGTACGACGACGACCCGCTGGTGCGGGCGCTGCGAGCCCCCGGCACGCCCGACGAGCTGGGCGGCGAGGCCGACGCGCTGCGCGCCTACCGCCAGACCTTCGGCACGCCCGGCCGCGGACGACGCGCGATCGGTCGCGTCGGCCTCGGCAGCAGCGCGCTCGTCCTCAGCCTCAGCCTCGGCGGGGGCGTGGCCGCGGCCTACACGCAGGCGCTCCCCGACCGCGTGCAGGACTTCGCCCACGGCGTGCTC
>JAOPVV010000363.1 GCA_025966005.1 Frankiales bacterium | reverse complement strand
CTGCTGCTGAGCACCGTCTTCGTGCCGTTCGTCGGCGACGAGCTGTTCGCGGCCTCCGCCGCCGCCGTCACGGCCCTGCCCGCGGCGGTCACCGCCCTGCGCCTGCGCCGCTGACCGGCGCCGGTCAGGCTCCCGGCGCGTCGACCGGCAGCGCGAGCAGCTGGCTGCGGATCGCGACGAGCAGCTGCACGATCGCGATCGCGGTCATCGCGGTGATGACCGCCATCCCGGTGGTGGCGACCAGCTCGCGGTGACCGAGGAACACGCCGCCGAAGTGGATCGACGCCGACAGGAAGATGACCCGGTTCGGACGCTCGGCGATCGTGATGCGGCCGACCTCGTCGCCGCCGGCGTTCCCGGCCCGCGCCCGGACGTACTCCATGAAGAAGAAGCCGAAGCCGCAGGCCAGGGCCAGCTCGGGCGGCGCCCCGACCGAGACGACGGCCAGCAGGTAGATGACGTCGTTGACGCGGTCGACCGCCGAGTCGAGGACGTACCCCCAGCGGGTCGTGCGGTCCTCGAGCACGGCGACGCAGCCGTCGAGGGTGTCGAACAGGCCGCTCGCGACCAGCACCCAGCCGGCGAGCATCGCCCAGCGGCCACCGATGTCGGCGGGCACGAACACCGCGCCGGCCAGCCAGATCGAGCTGACGGTCAGGACGTCCGGCTGCACGCCGCGCTTCGCGAGCGGCCGGGCGATCCGGTAGACCATCGTGAGCCAACCGCGCAGCCACGGGTTGCCGGTGCGGGGGTCGTAGCCGCCGTGAAGCGCCGACCACTTGGCGAAGTAGCCGTCCTTGTCGGGGATCTCGTGCTCGGGCCGTCGGGCGGTCGCCAGCGCCAGCACGACGAGCAGCAGGCCGGCGACGGCCAGCACAACGATCCCGGTCATGCGGCCCGGCGGGCGTGCCTGGCGAGCCGGTCCGCGCGCGCGGCGAGCAGGCGCGCCGTGAGGCCACCGGCGAGGTACAGCGGCACGACGGCGAGCCGGGCGAACATCCCCTCCACGACGACCGACACCGACAGGTCGGCGCCACCGCGGACGGCCGGCGTGAGCTCGTAGGTCACCGTCTCGCGGACCCCGGGGGCAGCGTGCACGAGCAGGACGAGCCGCCGGTCCGGCAGGGCCTCGACGACGTCGAGCGGGATGCGCAGCCGCCCGACGCGGGCGACCCCGACCAGGTGCTGCCCGGTCGTCGCCGTGCCGCCCCGCACGCGCCAGAGCGACAGGTCGAACGTCGGCCAGGCCTGCGGGTCGCCGAGGACCTCCCAGACCTGCGCCGGGCTCGCGCGGGTGTGCACCCGGTGGGCCAGCCTCATGCGCGCGCGCTCACGTGCTGGCGGTCTGCAGGCCGAGGCGGGACCAGATGTCGCGGGTCGCCGTCGACCGGTTCAGGGTGATGAAGTGCAGGCCGGGCGCGCCCTCGGCGAGCAGCCGGTCGCACATGTCGGTCGCCGCGGCCACGCCGATCTCGCGGACCGCCTCGGGGTCGTGCTCGACGGCCCGGAGCTCGGCGGCGAACTCGGCCGGGAACTCCGAGCCCATCAGCTCGGTCATCCGCTGGATCTGCGACAGGCTGGTGACGGGCATGACGCCCGGGATGATCGGCACGTCGCAGCCGCTGGCCACGACGCGGTCGCGCATGCGCAGGTAGTCCTCGGTGCGGAAGAACATCTGCGTGATGGCGAAGTCGGCGCCCGCGCGGCACTTGGCGACGAAGCGCGCGACGTCGGTGTCGAGGTCGGGCGAGCGCGGGTGCTTCTCCGGGAAGGCGGCGACGCCGACGCAGAACTCCCCGGACTGCCTGACCAGGCGGACCAGCTCCTCGGCGTGCTCGAGTCCCTGCTCGTGCTTGACCCAGTGGCCCTGCGGGTCTCCCGGGGGGTCGCCGCGCAGGGCGAGCACGTTCTTCACGCCGGCCGACGCCAGCGAGCCGATGATGCGCCGCAGCTCGGCGACCGAGTGGTCGACGGCGGTGAGGTGGGCCAGCGGGACGAGGGTCGTGTCGGTCGCGATCCGCTCGGTCATGGCGATGGTGCGGTCGCGCGTCGAGCCGCCCGCCCCGTAGGTCACCGACACGAAGTCCGGGTGCAGCGGCTCGAGCTCACGGATCGCCTGCCAGAGCTGGCGCTCCCCCTCGTCGGTCTTGGCGGGGAAGAACTCGAACGAGAACAGCCGCTCGCCGGTCGCGAGCATGTCCTTGATCGTCCGGCTGGCCACGAGCACAGGCTATCCGTGCGGCCGCCGCCCCGCCGGGAGGTCGTGGCTGCGGGGTCTACGGCCTACGCTCCGGGGTCATGAGCACTGCCCCGCTCGACCGCGAGGACCTCCGCCAGCGCGTCCAGAAGGCGCTGGACGAGTTCGTCGGCCGCCAGCTCCCGGCGCTCGACGCGATCAGCGAGGAGCTCGGCCCGCTCACCGACGCGCTCACCGAGCTCATCGCCGGCGGCAAGCGGCTGCGGCCGGCCTTCTGCTACTGGGGCTTCCGCGGCGCCGGCGGTGCGGACGGCGAGGGCGTGGTCGTCGCGGCCTCGGCGCTCGAGCTGTTCCAGGCCTGCGCGCTCATCCACGACGACGTCATGGACGGCAGCGACACCCGCCGCGGTCTGC
>JAOPVV010000329.1 GCA_025966005.1 Frankiales bacterium | reverse complement strand
GGCCGCGCGGCGCTGACGGCGCCCGAGCTGCTGGCGCTGTCGGGCAGCCGCGTCGTCGAGCTGGTGCTGGCCGGGGGAGCCGACCGGGTCGGCCCCGCAGGCCTGGGCACCGTCGTGCGGCTGGTCGGCGACCGGCCCGGTCTCGCGGTGCTCGCCGCGGTGCCCGGTCCGCGTCCGACGCCCCAGGCGCCCGCCCCGTCGGTGTTCCTCTACGGCGTGCGCCTCGACGACGCCTTCGTCGCCCGCGACACCGACGCCGGCGGCTTCGGGCTCTCGCTGCTCGTCGGCGACGACGTCGTCGCCAGCAACCGCAGCGGCGCCGCCCGCGAGCAGATCGAGCAGATCGCCGCCCGCGCACGCGTCGCCGACGGCGTCGACGACGACGGCCTGACCGTCTCCGCCGACGGCGACAGCCCGTCGGTGAGCTTCCGGACGCTGCGCAGCGTCACCCTGGAGCCGGCCGGGACGATCGCGCTCTCGCGCTCGGCGGAGCGCTCGCTGGCCGCCCAGCGTGACGCCCTGCGCAGCCTGCTGCTCACCGCCGTGGTCGCCACGGCCGTCGTCGGCGGGCTGGCACTGCTGTTCGGGCGCCGGACCGTCGAGCCCGTCCGTCGCCTGACCGCCGCTGCGCGCCTGGTCACCGCCGGCGACCTGTCGGTCACCACCGGCCTCGGCGGGCGCGACGAGGTCGGGACCCTGTCGCGCAGCTTCGACGCCATGACCGGCTCGGTCTTGCGCCTCACCGACGACCTGCGGGCGTCGGCGCTGCGGCTCGAGACGGTGCTGTCCTCGATGTCGGACGGGCTGGTGGCCGCCGACGCCGCCGGCACCGTGACCAGCGTGAACCGGGCGGCGCTGGCGATGGCCGCCCTCGACCCCGAGCAGGCCCTCGGCCGTCCGGTCTGGGAGGTGCTCGACCTGCGGGCGGGCGGCGTGCCGGTCGACCTCGCCGCCAGCACCGGCGCGGACGTCCCGGCCGAGGTGCACCGCGCCGACGGCACCACCGTCCCCGTCCGCGTCGCGGTGGCGCCGCTCGACGACGGCGAGGGCCTGGTGGTGGTGCTGCGCGACACGACCCGCGAGCGCGAGGTCGAGCGGATGAAGACCGAGTTCCTGTCCAACGTCAGCCACGAGCTGCGCACCCCGCTCACCCCGATCCGGGGCTACGCCGAGATCCTGGTCAGCCGGCCGGGGCTCGCCGCCGACAAGGTCACCAGCTTCGCGACCACCATCCGCGACGAGAGCATCAAGATGAACCGGGTCGTCGACCTGCTGGTCGACGTCGCCGCCATCGAGGCCGGCCGGGTGACCGTCGTCGCGCGGCCGGTGCCGCCGTCCGACCTGGTCGACGCCCGGCTGGAGGCGTGGCGCACCCGCGACCCCGCGCGGGCCGGCGACCTGCGCCGGCGGGTGGCCGCACGGCTGCCGCCGGTCGACGTCGACCCCGCCTGGGTGGGCAAGGCGCTCGACGAGCTCGTCGACAACGCGCTCAAGTACACCCCGCCGGGCACCGCCGTGACGCTGACCGCGGCGCTGAGCCCGTCCGGCGACCGGGTGCGGCTCGCTGTCCGCGACGCCGGCCCGGGCATCGCCGAGGCCGACCAGGAGGGCCTGTTCCTGTCCTTCGAGCAGGTCGACGGCTCGGCCACCCGCCGGGTGGGCGGGCTGGGCCTCGGCCTGTCGTTCGTCCGCCGGCTCGCCGACGACGCCGGCTACCCGCTGTCGGTCACGACCTCGCCCGGCAAGGGCGCCGAGTTCGCGCTCGACCTGCCGCTCGCGGCCGGGGTCCCGGAGGAGCGCCGGACCCGCCGGCCGCTGCGCCGCACGGGGACGGCCGGCTAGCCCGTCCGGTCAGTCCTCGAGCGTCGCCAGCAGCGCGGCCGACAGGGCCGGAGCCAGGTCCGGTCCGGTGACGCGCTCGTCCGCGGCGTCGTCGGTGCCGCGCAGGCGCAGGACGCACGCCGTGCCACCGCCGCGGGCCACGCCCACGACCATGCGCACCTCCCGCCGGTCGGGGTGCTCGGCGGCCGCCGACGTCAGGTCCTCGACGTCCTCGAGCGACTGCTCGGCCGACGGCGGCAGCACCAGCACCTCGTGGGCCAGCACCACCCCGAGCACCTCCTCGCCGAACACCAGCGAGGCCAGCTGCTCGTCGAGAGGGCCGTCGCCGAGCGGCTCCTGCGCGATCGGGGTGAGCGAGGACGGGTCGCCCGCGACCAGGCCCATCGTCTGCGCCAGCTGCGGCTCGGCGCGCAGCAACTGCTCGGTCTGGACGAGCGCGAACAGCTGCGGCGGCTGGTCCCAGCCGGCCTCGGCCACGTGGCCCTCGACCTCTCCGACGACGGCCTGCAGCGCAGGCGTGAGCGGGTCCCCGGGGAGTGTCATGCCGACCATTCTCAGGGGTGCTCCCGCCGCAGGAGGAACCGGACGCCCTGTGGTTGGGTTGAGCAAGCGAGATCCCTTGACAGATGGAGAGCAGCTGTGAGCGTGCGCACCCCCGGGGCCGGGCTACCCGCCCGTCCAAGACTCCTCGGGCCGGTCCTGGTGGTGCTCGCGGTGATCCTGCTGCTCGGCGGGGTCGGGGTCTCGCTCTACACCGACCTGCTGTGGTTCCGGTCGGTCGACTTCACGACCGTGTTCACCACCGTGCTCACGACCAAGCTGCTGCTGTTCGTGCTGTTCGGCCTGCTCATGGCGGTGCTCGTCGGCGCCAACGTCGCCGTCGCCTACCGGGTCCGCCCGCCGTTCCGGCCGATGTCGCTGGAGCAGCAGAACCTCGAGCGCTACCGCGTGGCCATCGAGCCGTTCCTCAAGCCGGTGCTGATCATCGGCGCGAGCATCTTCGGGCTGTTCGCGGGCCTGTCGGCCGCTGCCCGCTGGCAGACGTGGCTGTTGTGGCGCAACGGCACGCCGTTCGGGGAGGTGGACGCGCAGTTCGGGCGCGACATCTCCTACTTCGCCTTCACCTACCCCTTCCAGCGCTTCGTGCTGGGCTTCCTGCTCACGGCGGTCGTGCTGGCCCTGATCGCCTCGGCGGCCACCCACTACCTGTTCGGCGGGCTGCGCCTGCAGACCGTCGGCGAGAAGGTCAGCCCGGCCGCGCGTGCCCACCTGTCGGTGCTGCTGGGCCTGGTCGTGCTGCTCAAGGCCTTCGCCTACTACCTCGACCGGTACGGCCTGGCGTTCTCCGAGCGGGGGTACGTGCAGGGGCCGAGCTTCACCGACGTCAACGCGGTGCTGCCGGCCAAGAACATCCTCATCGGCATCGCGGTCATCTGCGCGCTGCTGTTCTTCGCCAACATCGTGGTGCGCAACATCCTGCTGCCGGCCGGCGCGCTCGGCCTGCTCGTCGTGAGCGCCGTGGTCATCGGCGGGGTCTACCCGGCGTACACCCAGCAGTTCCGGGTGAAGCCGAACGAGATCCAGCGCGAGGAGGAGTTCATCCAGCGCAACATCGAGGCGACCCGACGGGCGTACGGCATCGACGAGACGGTGGTCTCGCAGTACGCCGCCTCGCAGGACGCCACGCCCGAGCAGCTGCGCGCGCAGGCCTCGACGGTCGACACCGCCCGGCTGCTCGACCCGACCGTGCTGGCCCCGACGTTCGAGCAGCTGCAGCGCCTGACCTTCTACTTCGGGGTGAACAACCAGCTCGACATCGACCGCTACAAGGTCGACGGCGAGCTGCAGGACTTCGTCGTCGCCGCCCGCGAGGTCGACATCGGCAACCTGTCGGGTGCCCAGCGCAGCTGGATCAACGAGCGCCTGGCCTACACGCACGGCAACGGCCTGATCAGCGCGCCGGCCGACCGGGTCGACGCCGAGGGCCGTCCGCTGTTCGACGAGACGCCGTTCGAGCTGCAGCAGTCGCGGATCTACTACGGCGAGCTCTCGCCGAGCTACTCGATCGTCAACACCAACCAGCCCGAGATCGACGGACCGGTCGGGCTCGCCGAGGGCCAGGCCGACGTCGCCGAGGGCGAGGTCGTCGAGGACGACGAGTCGCAGGCGACCTTCAACTACGACGGCGACGGCGGCGTCCAGCTCTCGGGCCTCGGCCGCAAGCTGGCGTACGCGCTGAAGTACCGCGAGCCGAACCTGCTGCTGTCGGACGCCATCACCAGCGACAGCCGGCTGATGTACGTCCGCGAGCCGCGCGAGCGGGTCCAGAAGGTCGCGCCGTTCCTCGAGCTCGACTCCGACCCGTACCCCGCCGCGGTCGACGGCCGGATCGTCTGGATCATCGACGGCTACACGACCAGCGCCGGCTTCCCGTACTCGCAGCGCACCGTGCTGGGCAACGCGACCGCCGACAGCCAGAGCACCCGGCGGCTGCCGCAGGAGCAGGTCAACTACATCCGCAACTCGGTGAAGGCCACCGTCGACGCCTACGACGGCACCGTCACGCTGTACGAGTTCGGCGAGAAGGACCCGGTGCTGCAGTCCTGGAACAAGGCCTTCGGCGGTGACCTGCTCGAGCCCGAGAGCGCCATCAGCCCCGAGCTGCGCGCGCACCTGCGCTACCCCGAGGACCTGTTCAAGGTCCAGCGCCAGCTGCTGACGCAGTACCACGTCACCGACGCCCGCGAGTTCTTCAGCCGCGAAGACTTCTGGGAGGTCCCGGCCGACCCGGCCGACGCCCTCAACGACGCGACGAACACCCCGACCGCCGCCGGCGGACAGCCCGGGGCGCCCGCCGCCTCCACGATCGATGAGTCGCTCGACGGTCCCGACCAGCCGCCGTTCTACTCGCTGCTGCAGTTCCCCGGCCAGCCCGGCCAGCGGTTCCAGCTCTCGACGTCGTTCACCGGCCTCAACCGACCAAACCTCGCGGCGTTCGCGTCCGTCTCGTCCGACCAGGACGACTACGGCCAGATCCGGGTGCTGCAGACGCCCCGCGGCGGCAACCCCCCGAACGGTCCCGGCCAGGTGGCCAACCAGTTCGTGTCCGAGCAGGTCGTCGCCGACGCGCTGTTCCCGTTCCGGCAGAACCGCGCGACCGTCACCTTCGGCAACCTGCTGACGCTGCCGGCCGGGGGAGGCCTGCTGTACGTCCAGCCGGTGTTCGTCCGCGCGCAGGGCGGCGAAAGCTTCCCGACCCTGCAGCGGGTGCTGGTCAGCTACGGCAACGAGGTCGCGGCCAACACCACCCTGGCCGGCTCGCTGCGCGACCTGTTCGGGACCGGCACGGGCACGCCGACCCCCACCACGCCGCCGGTGACGCCCAGCCCGGGTGCGACGCCGAGCCCGACGCCGTCCGCGAGTCCCTCGGTGCCGGCCGGCGACCTGGCCTCCGCGGTCCAGCAGGCGATCACGGCGTACGAGCAGGGCCAGACCGCCCTGCGCGCCGGCGACTTCGCCGGCTTCGGTGCGGCCCAGGAGCGGCTGCGCATCGCGCTCGAGCGCGTCGAGGCTCTGCAGGGCAGGTCGGCCTCACCGGCGCCGTCGGCCGCGCCGACCAGCTAGTCCCTCCACGCACCGCACCGGCGGCCGGGCCTCGTGGCCCGGCCGCCGGTCGGCGTCGTGGGGCCCGACGGCGTTCGCGGGCCACCCACGGAACGCTGTTTGCAGACGGGGCCGCGGGTCATCTACAGTGAGGTCACAGCAACGCGGGGTGGAGCAGCTCGGTAGCTCGCTGGGCTCATAACCCAGAGGTCGCAGGTTCAAATCCTGCCCCCGCTACTACGAAGTACCAGGTCGGAAGGCCCGTCGCAGATGCGGCGGGCCTTTCGTCTGC
>JAOPVV010000316.1 GCA_025966005.1 Frankiales bacterium | reverse complement strand
ACCCCCTTGCCGTCCGCGGCCGTCGTCGCGGCGCTCGTCCCGGCAGCCGGCCCGTCGCCGGCCCCGGTCCCGTCCGTCGCTGCCGACCGGGGAGCCAGCCCGTCCGCGCTGCCCCCTTCCGTTCCGGCGCCGTCCGCCGTGGCCGTCACCGGCACCGACGACGAGGGCGAGCTGGCGTCGCTGGCCGCTCTCGCCGTCGGCGGTGCGGTCCTGCTCGGCCTGGCCGGAGGCACCGGCCTGTACCTCACGAGGGAGCACCGATGAGCGACTGCCTGTTCTGCCGGATCGTCGCGGGCGACGTCCCGTCGACCCGCGTCCACGAGACAGAGCGCACGTTTGCGTTCCGCGACGTCACCCCGCAGTCGCCGACGCACGTCCTGGTGGTTCCCAAGGCCCACCACGCCGACGTTGGTGCGCTGTCGGACGCCGACCCCGCGCTGCTCGCGGACGTCCTCGCCGCGGCCGTGGCGGTCGCCCGGTCCGAGGGGCTGGACGGCGGCTTCCGGCTCGTCGCCAACACCGGGGCGGACGGCGGGCAGACCGTCTCGCACGTCCACGTCCACGTGCTCGGTGGTCGCGGGATGACGTGGCCGCCCGGTTAGCCCGACCGCGCCCCACCTCGGCGGGTTAGCCTTCGCAGGACCCATCTGCGCCGACCGAGAGCAGGCGAACGGCCTCCGCCGCACCCATGCCCGACACCCCTCACGCCTCCAGCGCCGTCGAGCGCGTCGTCAGCAAGATCGTGGTCCCGGACGACCAGTCCATGGTCAGCCTGCTCGGCAGCCGCGACGAGGTGCTCCGCACCGTCGAGCGGGTCCTCGTCAGCGACGTGCACGTGCGCGGCAACGAGATCACCCTCACCGGCTCGGCCAAGGACAACGCCCTCGGCGTGCTGCTGTTCGAGCAGCTGCTGGAGCTGCTCGACAAGGGCGAGCCGCTCACCGGTGACGCCGTCGAGCGCAGCCTCGGGATGCTCCGCCAGTCCGACGGGTCGCGCCCGGCCGAGGTGCTGACGCTCAACATCCTGTCCAACCGCGGTCGCACGATCCGTCCGAAGACGCTGAACCAGAAGGCCTACGTCGAGGCGATCGACCGCAACACCATCGTGTTCGGCGTCGGCCCGGCCGGCACCGGCAAGACCTACCTGGCGATGGCCAAGGCCGTGCAGGCGCTGCAGGCCAAGCAGGTCAACCGGATCATCCTGACCCGCCCGGCGGTCGAGGCGGGGGAGCGGCTGGGCTTCCTGCCCGGCACGCTGTACGAGAAGATCGACCCGTACCTGCGCCCGCTCTACGACGCGCTGCACGACATGCTCGACCCGGAGTCGATCCCGCGCCTGATGGCCGCCGGCACGATCGAGGTCGCGCCCCTGGCGTACATGCGGGGCCGGACCTTGAACGACGCGTTCATCATCCTCGACGAGGCGCAGAACACCTCGGCCGAGCAGATGAAGATGTTCCTGACCCGCCTGGGCTTCGGCTCGCGCATCGTCGTCACCGGCGACGTGACCCAGGTCGACCTGCCGTCCGGCACGACCAGCGGGCTGCGGGTCGTCCGCGACATCCTCGAGGGGATCGACGACGTGCACTTCGCCAACCTCACCAGCGCCGACGTCGTCCGGCACAAGCTGGTCGGCCGGATCGTCGACGCCTACGCGCAGTACGACGCCGAGCTCGAGGTCGCCCGCACCGGTCCGCGCCGCGCCCCCGGCCGTCGCGACGACGTGCGCCGATGAGCATCGAGGTCGCGAACGAGAGCGGCGCCGTCGTCGACGAGCAGGCGCTGGTCAAGGTGGCCCGGCACGTGCTCGACCGGCTCGGCGTCAGCCCGCTGGCCGAGCTGTCGCTGCTGCTGGTCGATGTCGAGCAGATGGAGAAGCTGCACGTCCGCTGGATGGGCGAGCCGGGGCCGACCGACGTGCTGGCCTTCCCGATGGACGAGCTGGACCTGCGCGGCTCGCGCGGCGTCGGCCACGGCCACGGCGCGGGCGGCGACGAGGCAGACGACACCGGCCCGGCGGTCCTGGGCGATGTCGTGCTGTGCCCCGAGGTCGCCGAGCGGCAGGGCGCCGAGGCCGGCCACGGGACCGAGGCCGAGCTGCAGCTGCTCTGCACGCACGGCGTGCTGCACCTGCTCGGCTACGACCACGGCGAGCCCGAGGAGCACGCCGAGATGTTCGGCCTGCAGGGCGAGCTGCTGGCGTCGTGGGCGGCAGCCCGGCAGGCCTGAGTCAGCCTGCGGCGCAGGCGGAGCAGCGGCCGAACACCTCGACGGTGTGCGTGACGTCGGTGAACCCGTGGGTGCGTGCGACCGCCGTGGCCCACGCCTCGACCTCCGGACCCTCCACCTCCACGCTGCGACCGCAGTCGCGGCAGACCAGGTGGTGGTGGTGGGTCTCGGTGGGGCAGCGCCGGTAGACGGCCTCGCCGTCGCCCGTCCGCAGGACGTCGACCTGGCCCGACTCCGCCAGCGCCTGCAGGTGCCGGTAGACCGTGGTCAGCCCGACCGAGGCGCCGTCGTGGCGCAGCAGGTCGTGCAGGTCCTGCGCGCTGCGGAAGCCGTCGACCCGCTCGAGCAGCTCGGCGACAGCGATGCGCTGCCTGGTCGTGCGGACCCCCGGCAGGGACCGCGTCGGCTCGCTCACCGGACCACCTCGGCGACGAGCCGCCGTCTCAGCAGCAGCCCCACCAGGGTCGAGAGCAGGAAGCCGCCGAGCGCCACGACCACGATCATCGCGCCGGGCGCCGTGTCGGCGTAGTACGAGCCGAGCACCCCGGAGGTCGAGGCGACGACGCCCAGGCCCAGGGAGAGCAGGACGGTGGCGCGGAAGCCCCGGACCAGCTGCTGCGCCGTGGCGACGGGCACCACCATGAGGGCACTGACCAGCAGCAGCCCGACCACCCGCATGGCGACCGTGACCGTCACGGCCGCCATCACCGCGAGCAGCAGGTTGAGGGTGCGCACCGGCAGACCGGCGACCTTGGCGTACTCCTCGTCGTGGCAGACCGCGAACATCTCGCGGCCTACCGCGAGGACGGTGAGCAGCAGGGCCGCCGAGAGCGCGCTGATGACCACGACGTCCTGCGGGGAGACCGACGTCAGCGAGCCGAACAGGTACGACAGCAGGTTGGCGTTCGTGCCCTCGTCGGACAGCCCGATGAGCAGGACGCCGCCGGCGATGCCGCCGTAGAACATGAGCGCGAGCGCGACGTCCCCACTGGTCCGGCCCTGCTGGCGGACCAGCTCGATGACCACCGCGCCGATCGTCGCGACGACGACCGCGGTGAGCACCGGTGCCGTGCCGAGCAGGAAGCCGAGCGCGACGCCGGTCAGGGCGATGTGGCCGATGCCGTCGCCCATGAGGGCCAGCCGGCGCTGCACCAGGAAGACGCCCACGGCCGGAGCCGCCAGGCCGACCAGCAGCGCCGCGAGCAGCGCGCGCTGCATGAAGTCCAGGGTCAGCGGGTTCACGACAGTCCCCAGGGGCTCACGCGCCGGACGGGGCCGTCCGCGGGAGTCCGGTCGTCGTGGTGCGGGTGGGCGTGCTCGGGGTCGTGCAGGTGCAGGTGGTCGAGCGCCGGCGGCGGCCCGTCGTGCAGGACGCGGCCGTCGGCGAGGGTCACCGCCCGGGTCACCAGCGGGTGCATCGCCCCGAGCTCGTGCGCGACGAGCACCACGGTGACCCCCCGGCCGACCAGCCGCGCCAGGGCCTCGGCGAGCGCCACCTGGCTGGCGGCGTCGATGCCGGACGTCGGCTCGTCGAGCACCAGCAGGTCGGGGTCGCAGGTCAGCGCACGGGCGATGAGCACCCGCTGCTGCTGACCGCCGCTGAGGGTGGCGACGCTGTCGGCGGCCCGGTCGGCCAGGTCGACGACCTCGAGGGCGCGGTCGACCGCGCTCCGGTCGGCGGGCGAGGCCCGGCGCAGGCGGCGCATCCGTGGCAGCCGTCCGGACGCGACGACCTCGCGGACGGTGGCCGGCACGCCCGTCGTGGCGCCGACCCGCTGCGGCACGTAGCCGATGCGCGGCCAGTCGGAGAACCGGGTGAGCGGGGTCCCGAACAGCTCGACGCTGCCGGCCGCGAGGGGGACGAGGCCGAGCACGGTGCGCACCAGCGTCGACTTGCCCGACCCGTTGGCGCCGAGGACGGCGACGACCTCGCCGGCCGTCACGGTGACGTCCAGGCTCGACAGCACCACCCGGCCGTCGTAGGCGACGACCCCGTCGCGCAGCTGCACCACGGGAGCGCTCACGTGCACGACAGTGCCGTCCGCAGCACCTGCAGGTTCGCCCGCATCGCCGACAGGTAGTCGCCGCTCTCGGGAGGGCTCTCCAGCGGGCTCAGCACCACGGCCTCCGCGCCCACGTCGCGCGCCAGCGACTCGGCGGTGCGGGGGCTGACGAGCTCCTCGAAGAAGATGGTCGTCACCCCCCGCTCCTCGGCCAGCTGCTGCACCTCGGCCAGCCGGCGCGGGGTGGGCTCGGACTCCGGGGTCAGGCCGGTGACCGCGACCTGCTCGAGGTCGTAGCGCTCGGCGAGGTAGCCGAAGGCGTTGTGGCTGGTGACGATCTCGCGGCGCTCGCAGTCCTCGAGGCCGGCGGCGAGCTCGCGGTCCAGCGCCGTCAGCTCGGTGGCCAGCGACGTCGCGCGCTCGTCGAAGGCCGCCGCCAGCTCGGGGCGCAGCTCGCCGAGGCGGTCGGCCAGCGCCGTGGCGATCCCGGCGTAGCGCTGGGGGTCGAGCCAGACGTGGGGGTCGGCGCCGACCTCGTCCGGCGCGAGCTCGCCGTCCTCGAGCGGCACGAACCCCTCGTCCAGCGGCGCGATCGCGTTGACGTCGAGGGCCCGGTCGCCCGCCTGCTGCTCGACGGCGTCGTCGACGGCCGGCTGGAAGCCCGCGGCGTAGACCACGAGGTCGGTCTCGCCCAGCGCGCCGACCTGCTTCGGGGTGAGCTCGAGGTCGTGCGGCTCGCTGCCGGCACGGGTCAGCGCGGTGACCTCGACGTCCGGCCCACCGACCCGCTGCACCAGGAACTCGTACGGGTAGAACGCCGCGGTCACCGACAGCCGTCCCGCGTCCTCGGCCGTCGCCCCGTCACTGCCGCAGGCGGTGAGGGGGAGCAGGAGCAGCAGACCGAGACCGGACAGGACGGAGGAGCGCATGACCCGAGGTTACGCCTTGTTGGCAACGGTTGCCAACTCCGGTTGGCGGGGGTGACGGGGGGCCCGCGTAGGCTGGACCGGCCGAACGCCGAGCCGGAAGCAGGTCTGCCCGCCCGACATGTCCCTGTCCCCTGCACGACCGCCGGCCCGCTCGTGACCACCACCGAGGTGCTCCCGCTCGTCACCGCCATCGGCTTCGTCCTGCTCGCCGGCGTCCTGGGCTGCCTCGAGGCCGCCCTGTCGCGGGTGTCCCGGGTGCGCGTCGAGGAGCTGGTGCGCGAGAACCGGGCCGGGGCCGTGCGGCTTCAGGCCGTGCTGAGGGACCCGCCGCGGTCGCTCAACCTGCTGCTGCTGCTGCGGGTCACGCTCGAGCTGGGCGCGACGGGCGTCGTCGTGTCGTACTGCGTCGACCGCGTCGAGGGCTCGCTGGCCGTCCTGCTGGCAGTGGCGGTCATGACGGTCGTCGTCTACGTCTTCGTCGGCGTCGCGCCGCGCACCATCGGGCGCCAGCAGGCCGAGCGCGTCGCCCTGGCCGGCTCCGGCCTGGCCCTCGGGCTGACCCGCGTGTTCGGCCCGCTGCCCACCCTGCTCATCCTGCTCGGCAACGCCCTGACCCCGGGCAAGGGCTTCCGCGAGGGCCCGTTCTCCTCGGAGGCCGAGCTGCGCGACCTCGTCGAGATCGCGCAGGAGCGCGGGGTCGTCGAGCGGTCCGAGCGCGACATGATCAACTCGGTCTTCGAGCTCGGCGACACGATCGTGCGCGAGGTCATGGTGCCGCGCACCGACATCGTCTCCATCGAGCGCGGCAAGACGGTCCGCCAGGCGCTGAACCTGCTGCTGCGCAGTGGTTTCAGCCGCATCCCCGTCACCGGCGAGAACGCCGACGACGTCCTGGGCGTGGCCTACCTCAAGGACCTCGTCCGCAAGGAGCGGGCCGAGGGCGGCGGCATGCTCAAGGTCGAGGAGGCGATGCGCGAACCGGTGTTCGTGCCCGAGTCAAAGCCGGTCGACGACCTGCTGCGCGCCATGCAGGCCGAGCTGGGCCACATCGCGATCGTCGTCGACGAGTACGGCGGCACCGCCGGCCTGGTCACCATCGAGGACGTCCTCGAGGAGATCGTCGGCGAGATCCAGGACGAGTACGACCGCGAGGCCCCGCCCGTCGAGGAGGTCGACGAGCACACCCGCCGCGTCACCGCCCGGCTGCCGGTCGAGGACCTCGAGCAGCTCTACGGCGTCGACCTCCCGCACGAGGACGTCGAGACCGTCGGCGGCCTGCTCGCCATGACCCTCGGCCGCGTCCCCATCCCGGGCGCGACCGTCGAGCTCGGCGGGCTGGTCCTGGTGGCCGAGAGCGCCAAGGGCCGCCGCAACCGCATCGGCACCGTGCTGGTGCGCAGGACGCACGACGACGACCCGACAACCCCGGACACCCACGAGGAGCCCCACCGTGCCTGAGCTCGACCCCGAGGACGCCAAGATCGTCACCCTGGCCAGGGGGGCCCGCTCACGGGCCCACGCGCCGCACACCGGCGTGGCCGAGGGCGCGGCGGTCCGCGACACCGACGGGCGCACCTACTCCGCGGCGACCGTCGAGAACGCCGACCCGGGGCTGACGACCTCCGCCCTGCGCGGCGCCGTGGCCGCCGCCGCCTCCAGCGGCGCCCGTGCCTTCGAGGCTGCCGCGGTCGTCGGGGGGCTGCTGCTGTCCGAGGCCGACGTCGCGGTCCTGCGCGAGTTCGGCGTCGGCGTCCCGCTGCTGCTGGCCGACGACGACGGCACCGTGCGCCACAGCGTCACCACCTGAGCGGTCGCCCGGGGTGCCGAGCGCGCGGTCTGGGAGACTGGACCACCGTGACCACTGACAACGACCCGAGCAGCCCCGCGCGCGCCGCGGGCTTCCGCTCGGGCTTCGCCTGCTTCGTCGGGCGTCCCAACGCCGGCAAGAGCACGCTGACCAACGCCCTCATCGGCACCAAGATCGCCATCACGAGCAGCCGGCCGCAGACGACCCGCCACGCCGTGCGCGGCATCGTCCACCGGCCGGACGCGCAGCTGGTCGTCGTCGACACCCCCGGCCTGCACAAGCCGCGGACCCTGCTCGGGCACCGGTTGAACGACATCGTGCGCGAGACCTACGCCGGCGTCGACGTCATCTGCTTCTGCGTCACGGCCGACGACAAGATTGGCCCGGGCGACCGCTTCATCGCCGCCGAGCTCGCCCAGGTGTCGACCCCCGTAGTCGCGGTCGTCACCAAGACCGACAAGGTCAGCAAGCAGCAGGTCGGGGAGCAGCTGCTGGCCGTGTCGCAGATGGCCGACTGGGCCGAGATCGTGCCGACCTCGGCCGTGTCCGACTTCCAGGTCGGCCTTCTCGCCGACCTGCTGGTCGAGCGGCTGCCCGAGGGCCCGGCGCTGTTCCCCGACGGCGAGCTCACCGACGAGCCCGAGCAGGTCATGATCGGCGAGCTCATCCGCGAGGCCGCCCTCGAGGGCGTCCGCGACGAGCTGCCGCACTCGCTGGCCGTCGTCGTCGACGAGATGAACCTGCGCGAGGACCGCCCCGAGGACCGTCCGCTGCTCGACGTCTACGCCACCGTGTACGTCGAGCGCGACAGCCAGAAGGCCATCGTGCTCGGCACGGGCGGTGCGCGGCTCAAGGGCGTCGGCACCACCGCCCGCCACCAGATCGAGGCGCTGCTCGGGATGCGGGTGTTCCTCAACCTGCACGTCAGCGTCGCGAAGGACTGGCAGAAGGACCCCAAGCAGCTCAAGAAGCTCGGCTTCTAGACCACCGGCTGTGCTCCAGTGGGTCGGTGGACGCCGCTGAGCTCGCCGACCGCTTCGCGCTCGGGCGGGTGCCGAGGCTCTCGGACGGGCCAGTCGGACGCGGCAAGCAGGGCGCGGTGTGGCGGCTGGACACCGCCGACGGGGCCCGGGCCGTCAAGGTCGCCTTCCGGACGGTCACCGACGACGAGGTGCACGCCGGGGCCCTGTTCCAGGAGGCCGCCGTCGCCGCGGGGGTGCCGGCTCCGCGTCTGCGCCGCACCCGCGACGGTGCCGTGCTCGCCGAGGTGTCCGGCGCCAGGATGCCGGTCGAGGAGTGGGTCGACGTCCTGGGGCCCGACCCGCTGCTCGACCCGGCGCTGGTCGGCACAGTCCTCGCCGGGCTGCACCGGGTGCCGGCGACCGGCCTCGGCGCCGTGAGCGGCTGGTACCAGGACCCGATCGGCGCCGAGCGGTGGGACGACCTGCTGTGCAGCCTGTTCCAGGCGGGCGCCCCGTTCGCCGGCCGGCTGGCAGACCTGCGCGACGAGCTCGTCGCGCTCGAGTCCTGGATCGAGCTGCCGCAGCTGCTGCAGACCTGCCACCGCGACCTGTGGGCCGACAACCTGCTGCCGACGGCGGGCGGCGGCGTCTGCGTCCTCGACTGGGAGGACAGCGGACCGGCCGACCCGCACCACGAGCTGGGCTGCGTGCTGTTCGAGTTCGGACGCACCGACCCCAGCCGGGCCCGGGCGCTCGTCGGGGCCTACGGCGCGGCCGGCGGGCCGGCCGCGGTGGACCAGCGCGGGCACTTCTCGATGCTCGTCGCCCAGCTCGGGCACATCACGCAGACCGCGGCGTGCGACTGGCTGGAGCCGAACCTGCTCTCGCCCGACCGGGCCGGCTCCGCCGCGTGGGTCGCCGAGGTCCTCGACGACCCGCACCGCCGTGCCGTGCTCGACGCGCTGCTGGCCGTCGTGCGCGGGTGACCCGGCCCGGCGACCGGCCGGGAGCACCCCGGCGCACTACCGTGGAGCCGTGAGCCTCTACCGCGACGAGGGCGTCGTGCTACGGGTGCAGAAGCTCGGCGAGGCCGACCGGATCATCACCGTCCTGACCCGCCGCCACGGTCGGGTGCGCGCCGTCGCGAAGGGCGTGCGCCGCACCCGGTCGAAGTTCGGCGCGACCGTCGAGCCCTTCAGCCACGTCGACCTGCAGCTCTACGCCGGGCGCAACCTCGACATCGTCGTACAGGCCGAGAGCCTCACCTCGTACGGGCAGGGCCTGGTCACCGACTACGGCCGCTACACCGCCGGCACCGCCGTGCTGGAGACGGCGGAGCGGCTGACGGCCGAGGAGCGGGAGCCGTCGCTGCGGCTGTTCCTGCTGGTCGTCGGGGCGCTGCGCGCCCTGTCCGAGCGAGACCCCTCGCTGGTGCTCGACGCGTTCCTGCTGCGCGCCATGTCGGTGGCCGGCTACGCCCCGGCGCTGGCCGACTGCGCTCGCTGCGGTGCGACCGGTCCGCACCGCGCGTTCTCCGTCCCGGCCGGCGGCACCGTCTGCCCGGCGTGCCGGCCGTCCGGTGCGGCCTCCCCGGCGCCGTCCGCGCTGTCGCTGATGACCGCCCTCATGACGGGCGACTGGGACGCCGCCGAGACGACCGACGCGCGGACCCGGCGCGAGGCCAGCGGCCTGGTGTCGGCCCACCTGCAGTGGCACCTCGAGCGCGGGCTGCGCAGCCTGCCGCTGGTCGAGCGCGCGTGAGGCAGCGCCGAACGGCGCCGGTGCGCGCCGAGGTCCGCCGCCCGACCCCGCACCCGTCCGGTGCGCAGCCCCCCGACGTCCCGGCCGACCTCGTCCCGCGGCACGTCGCGATCGTCATGGACGGCAACGGCCGCTGGGCCAAGGACCGCGGCCTGCCGCGCACGGCCGGTCACGAGGCGGGGGAGTCCTCGCTGTTCGACCTGGTCGAGGGAGCGATCGAGCTTGGCGTCGGCTGGGTGTCGGCCTACGCCTTCTCGACCGAGAACTGGAAGCGCTCGCCGGACGAGGTGCGCTTCCTCATGGGCTTCAACCGCGACGTCATCCGGCGCCGCCGCGACGAGATGCACGAGCTCGGCGTGCGGGTGCGCTGGGCCGGCCGGCGACCGAAGCTGTGGCGCTCGGTGATCCGCGAGCTCGAGGAGGCCGAGGAGCTCACCCGCGACAACACGACGTGCACCCTGACGATGTGCGTCAACTATGGCGGGCGCGCCGAGATCGCCGATGCGGCGAGGTCTCTCGCGCTCGACGTCGCCGCCGGCAAGGTCGACCCGCACAAGGTCAACGAGCGGGTGCTGGCCCGCTACCTCGACGAGCCGGACATGCCCGACGTCGACCTGTTCCTGCGCACCTCCGGCGAGCAGCGCACGTCGAACTTCCTGCTCTGGCAGTCGGCCTACGCCGAGATGGTCTTCCTCGACACGCTCTGGCCGGACGTCGACCGCCGTCACCTGTGGCGCGCGGTCGAGCTGTACGCCTCCCGCGACCGGCGGTACGGCGGCGCCGTCCCGAACCCGGTCGACGACCTGCCGTGAGGCTGCACCACGTCAACGTCCTGGTCCCCGTCGGGACGACCGCGTCGGTCGTGGGCTTCTACGAGCTGCTCGGACTGACGCCCGCGGCCAAGCCGGGCGAGCGGGCCGGAGCGTGGTTCGACCTGCCCGACGGGACCCAGGTGCACGTCAGCGAGCGCGACGGCCCGCGCCACCCCGACAGCCACTTCGCGCTGGTGTCCGACGATCTCGACGCGCTGGCGGCCCGGCTGGGCTCGGCCGGCCACCCGTGGTCGGACGGCCCGGGCCTGGACGGTGCGCGTCGCGGCACGACCCGCGACCCGCAGGGCAACCTCGTCGAGGTGCTGGAGCCGCGCGGCCCGTTCGCCTAGCGTCGGGGAACGACGTCCGTCCCGCTGCCAGGAGGTGCCCCGTGCCCGACACGCCGACCGCGCTGACCTACGGGCTGCGTGAGCTCGTCTGGGGCATCGAGAGCGAGATCGCCGTCGTGGGCAGCCTCTCGCGCCGCATCGACGAGCACGTCTCGTCCCTGAACCGGCTGCGCGCCGAGCTGACCGACCGGCTGGTCGCCCTCGACGAGCTGCGCACCGCCGCCGCCGACGCCGACCTGGCGCGGTACCTGCAGGGCGCGACCGTCGTCGTGCTCCCCACCCTCGACGAGGAGTTCCCCGAGCGGCTGTACGCGGGAGACTAGACCCGGGAACCACGACGGGGCGGGGAGCATCGCGCTCCCCGCCCCGTCGCCGTGCTGCGTCGGTCAGCCGCCGTAGATGCGGTCCGGGAAGTCCTCCTCGACCTGCGGCAGCTGCGGCTGGATCGAGGTGTCGAGGAACGCGCTGAGGTTGACGTCCTCGGCGGCCGAGCGCAGGTCGTCCAGGTGCAGCAGGCGACGGGTCGCCTCCGCGCGCAGGTCGTTGAGCGCCTTGACGTGGGTGTCGATCTCGGCGGACAGGCCGGTGATGGCCGTGACCTCGGTCTCGATGCCGCCGACCAGCTCGCGCAGCGCGGACGCCAGGCTGCCGCTGATGGCCTTGGCCGACGCCGGGCTCGGCGACGACGAGGCGCGCGAGGCGGAGGCGCTCTTGGCCGGACGGCTGCTGCCGCGGCCGGTCTTGGTGGCGCTGCTGCGCCGGCGGGCGGGCGTGCTCTTGGCGGGCTTCCTGGTCTCGGCCTTGGCCGGGGTGGGCTCGGCGGCCACCTCGGTCGGGGCGGGAGTGCTGTCCGCGATGTCGCTCACTGTGTCCTCCGTGTCGTCGTCGGCGTCGGGCCGGCGCGTGTGTCCCCGCGATCCTGGCACGTCCTGCACCGCAGGCGGTGATCGCGGGCGCGAGTCGTCCGTCTCAGGCCGTGAGTCTTCCTGCCACCGCGGCCAGGACGAGCCCCACGGTGCCGAGCCGCAGGGCGCGCTGCACGCCCTGGACGACCGGCCACGACAGGTACGACAGCCAGCCCACCAGGGCCGCGAGCAGGAGCAGCACCGGGACGCCGACGGCCGTCGGAGCGGCGAGCCCGACCACCAGCAGCACGACCGTCAGCAGGGGCAGCAGGAACGCCGGCTTCGACGAGAGCCACAGCAGTGCAGGCGCACTCGCGCGCTCGGCCTTCCCGCGTACGCCGGGCGCGGGTTGCGCGACGACGGACGGACGCGTCGTGCGCGGGCGGCTGCTCTGCGCGGGACGCCTGCGACTGCGGGACTTCGGCACGGTTCTCTCCTGCGGTCTGGTCGGGTCGCGTCTAGCGTGTCACCCGTGCTGGTCGTGACGAGGTTCGACGTGCCCGACTCCGAGACGGCGACGTTCCTGCCGCGCGCGCAGGCCGCGCTGGCGGCCTTCGCCGCACGCCCCGGCTACCTGCGCGGCCGCATCGGCCGGGCCGCCGACGACCCGACGCAGTGGGTGCTGACCACCGAGTGGACCGGTGTCGGCGCCTACCGCCGCAGCCTCGGCGCGTACGACGTCAAGGTCGACGCCGCACCGCTGCTGTCGCTGGGACGCGACGAGCCGTCCGCCTTCGAGGTCCTGCACGCCGACGACCGCGCGGCGCCGGCCGTCGTCAACCCGAGCCGGCGCGCCCACGACGCCGACGAGGTCGGGATCGGCTCGGCGTCGGGGCCGGCCTCGTCAGGCTGAGAGTCCCTGCAGCACAGCGGCGATGGCCTCGGTGTCCTTGTAGGTCAGGCCGAGCTGGCTGGCGTGGTGGTAGCGGACGACACCGTCCGCGTCGACCACGACGACCGCGCGCTTGGTCAGCGGCCCGATGCCCTTGGCGCCGTACGCCGTGTGCACGCGCTTGTCGGTGTCGGCGAGCAGCGGGAACGTCAGGCCGCGCTTGGCAGCGAACCGCTCGTGGCTCGCGATGTCCTGCGTCGAGACGCCCCACAGCGAGGCGCCGAGGTCGGTGAGCAGCGACAGGTCGTCCTGGTAGCTGCACAGCTGCTTGGTGCACACGGGCGTGTCGTCGCCCGGGTAGAAGGCGAGCACCACCGGGGCGCCGCGCTGGGCGGAGAGGGTCAGTTCGCTCGCGCCGTCGCTCGTCCAGGCGGGGAGGGTGAAGTCGGGGGCAGGGTCTCCGGTTCTCATGTCCACCAGTCTCGCCGGTAGCCTGCGAGCCCACCCGCCGACCGCCAGCCGGACCGGAGCGCGCCGATGAAGAACGACCGCATGGACACGATCGTCAGCCTCGCCAAGAGGCGCGGACTGGTCTTCCCCAGCAGCGAGATCTACGGCGGCCTGCGGGCGTCGTGGGACTACGGTCCGCTCGGCGTCGAGCTGAAGAACAACGTCAAGCGCCAGTGGTGGAAGGCCGTCGTGCAGGGCCGCGACGACGTGGTCGGCCTCGACTCCTGCGTCATCCTCGCCCGCGAGGTCTGGGAGACGTCCGGTCACGTGCAGGCGTTCGTCGACCCGCTGGTCGAGTGCACGTCCTGCCACAAGCGCTACCGCGCCGACCACCTCGAGGAGGGTGCCGGCAAGGAGCTCAAGGACCTCGCCTGCCCGAACTGCGGCAACCGCGACGTGTGGACCGAGCCGAAGATGTTCAACGGCCTGCTCTCCACCCACCTCGGTGTCGTGCAGGACGACAGCGGCCTGGCGTACCTGCGACCGGAGACCGCGCAGGGCATCTTCATCAACTACGCCAACGTGCAGCAGAGCTCGCGCAAGAAGCCGCCGTTCGGCATCGGCCAGATCGGCAAGAGCTTCCGCAACGAGATCACGCCCGGCAACTTCATCTTCCGGACCCGCGAGTTCGAGCA
>JAOPVV010000299.1 GCA_025966005.1 Frankiales bacterium | reverse complement strand
CGTCGCGGCCGGGCTGCGCAGCTGCCTCGAGCTGGCGCCGTACGTCCGCAGCCGCGGTCAGGTCGGACCGGGCGCGTGGCTGGCCGTCCCGGGGCCGGTGGCGGCCGAGGCCGTGCTGCGCGCCCATCTCGAGGGGCGCGACCGCGAGCTGGTGGTCGACCTGCTCGCCGAGCTGCTCGAGGACGACGTCGAGGGCGCCGACCTGCTCGACGGCCTGGTCTGCGCGGCCTCGCAGCTGCTGGCCCACGTCGACCAGAGCGCGGACGCCGACGTCCGCAGGAGCCAGGTGGCCGAGCTGCTGTCGGCCGTGCCCGGTGGCCCCCGCGGAGCGCGCTGGATGATGGCCGCGCTGCTGCGCGAGGCCCCGGTGCACGACGCCGCTGCCGCCGACCTCTCGCCGCACCTGGTCGCCGAGCCGGCGTCCGACCCCGACAAGGCCGCTCAGAAGCTCGGCCGGCACGGCACTCTGGGCGCCGGGCTCGCCTGCCTCGAGGCGCTGGCCGCCGTCCTCGGCGACGCGGCGCAGATGGACGCCGAGGAGCTGCTCGGCCAGGTCCTGCCGTCGGCGCTCGACGAGCACGACCTGCTGCGCCGGCTCACCTAGGCGATCACCGCTTCGGCCGGCGGCTCCCGCCGTGCCAGTCCTCGGTGACGCCGGCCTGGTCCGCGCTGACGCCCAGCGCGGGCAGCTGCGGCAGCTCGCGCAGGCTCCGCTTGAGCTCGGCGAACCCCGCGAAGCCCGCCAGGCCGATCACGTGGTCCCAGAGGGCCACGGCGTCCTGGTCGCTCGGGAGCCGGCTGATGACCGGCCCGAAGAAGGCGACGCCGTCCGGCGGCTGGAACTGCAGGACGGGCGTCCCGACGTCCTTGCCGGCCAGCGCCAGCGCCTCGTCGGTCGACGCCTGGACTCCGGCGTCCCAGGTCGTGTCGTCGAGCGCTGCCGCCAGCTCCTGCGGCAGGCCGGCGGCGGTGAGCACGTCGGGCAGCAGCTCCCCGCGGTCCAGCAGCGTCGGGACGTCCCGCCCGGGCGGCGCCTCGAAGATCGCGCCGCCGTAGGCCTCGTACAGGCGTGCGACAGCGGCGGGTCCGTGCTCCTGCCGGGCCAGGGCGGCGACCCGGAGCAGCCGCAGTCCGGCGGTGTGGCTGCGCTCGTACTCGGGCGGGAAGTGGTTGTCGTAGTCGACGTGCGCGTTGAGCAGCCGCAGCGAGATCGGCCGCCAGTCGACCTCGTAGTCGCGCTGGCTCGCCACGACCCGGACCCACTTGCTGGTCATCCACGCGAACGGGCAGACGGGGTCGAACCAGAAGCGCAGATCGGTCACGGGGCCTCCGTAGGCTGCAGGCATGCTCGTCGCCTTCAGCATCGCCCCTGCCGTCGCCGACGTGGACGGCGGTGTCGCGGAAGCGGTCGCCGAGGCCGTCCGCGTCGTGCGGCAGTCCGGTCTGCCGCACGAGACCAACGCGATGTTCACCAACCTCGAGGGCGAGTGGGACGAGGTGATGGACGTCGTGAAGCGCGCCGTCGAGGCCGTCGCCGCCCGCTCGCCACGGGTGTCGCTGGTGCTCAAGGCCGACATCCGTGCCGGCCACACCGGGCAGTTGACCGCCAAGGTCCAGCGGATCGACGACCTGCTCGCCTGACCGGCGCTGGAGGTCAGCGCGCGCAGGCGATGCACGCACGGGCGGACGGCCGGGCCTGGAGGCGTGCGTCCCCGATCGGCCGTCCGCAGCGCTCGCAGACGCCGTAGGTCCCCGCCTCGAGCTGCTCGAGGGCCCGGACCGCGGCGTCCCGGCTCGCCCGTGCCTGCGCGAGCAGCGCGACCACCTGCTGCCGCTCGAAGGCGATGGTCGCGCCCTCCGGGTCGTGCTCGTCGTCGGCGTTCGAGTCGCGCGACGCCGCGACCACCTCGTCGTACTGGGCGATCAGCGAAGCGATCTGCTCCTCGGCGTCGGCGAGGGCGGCGTCGAGGCGGGTGCGCACCCTCGGACAACGTCGACCGGCGCACCGCAATGCCCTTGCCGGGTGCAGCAAACTGGGGCGGTGACCTCTCCGGTGCACCACGTGACGTTCGACTGCCACGACGCGCACGCGCTCGGCACGTTCTGGGCCGCCGCGCTGGGCGGGCGGCTCAGCGACGACGACCAGCCCGGCGATCCCGAGGCGCTGGTCACCTACCCGGGCGGCACCCCGCTGCTGTTCGTCACCGTCGACGACGCCACCACCGTGAAGAACCGCGTGCACCTCGCCTGAAGCCGGTGCTGTCCCGGTCCGAGGAGGTCGCCCGCCTCACGTCGCTGGGAGCGACCGTCGTGCGCGACATGGTGCGCGAGGACGGCCGCGGCTGGGTCGTCATGGCCGACCCGGCGGGAAACGAGTACTGCGTCGAGCGGGGTGCCGCCGAGCGTGGCGAGGCGCCGGTCGACAGCGGCGAGCGGGAGCTGCCGCCGATCCACGCCGCCGACGAGAGGGCCATGCTGGCGGGCCGGCTCGACTGGTACCGCGCCGGTGTGGTCGCCAAGGTCGCCGGCCTGGCCCAGGAGCACGCCACCCGCAGCCCGCTGCGCTCGGGCACCACGCCCGCCGGGCTGGTCAAGCACCTCGCGCTGGTGGAGGACAGCTGGTTCACGCACGGCCTGGCCCAGCAGCCCGAGCCGCAGCCGTGGGCCGGCGCGCCGTTCGACGACGACCCGGACTGGGAGTTCCACAGCGCCGCCGACGAGCCGCTCGCCGAGACCGTCGCGCTGTACGAGACCGCCTGCGCCCGCTCGCGCGAGGTGGCGTCCGTCCACGACCTCGGCCACAGCGCGACGAACGCCCGCGGCCGGGTCTTCACGCTGCGCTGGGTGCTGCTGCACCTGGTCGAGGAGACGGCACGTCACCTCGGTCATCTCGACGTGCTGTGCGAGCTCGCGGACGGCCGCACCGGCGAGTGAGGCGACCTAGGCTGCTGCCGTGCCTGCCTACGACTACCGCTGCCGGACCTGCGACGCCCGCTTCGAGGTGCGGCGTGGTGTCGACGAGCCCGAGGTCCCCGTGGACTGCCCGAAGGGGCACGGCTCGACCACGCGCGTGTTCACGCCCGTCGCCGTCGGTGGCGGGGCCTCCGCCCCCGCGCCGTCGGGCGGCGGGTGCTGCGGCGGCGGCTGCTGCGGCTGATGGCGGACGGCGCGTACACCCGCGACAGCAGCTACATCACCGACCGGATCACCACCGACGGCCGTGACGGCTGGCCGGTCGAGGCCGGCCGGTACCGGCTCGTGGTGGCGCGTGCCTGCCCGTGGGCGAACCGGGCGATCATCGTGCGGCGGCTGCTCGGCCTCGAGGACGCGATCTCGATGGGCGTCTGCGGGCCCACCCACGACGAGCGCAGCTGGACCTTCGACCTCGACCCCGGAGGCCGCGACCCGGTGCTGGGCATCGAGCGCGTCCAGGAGGCCTACCTGGCCCGGTTCCCCGACTACGAGAAGGGCATCACCGTCCCGGCCGTGGTTGACGTGCCGACCGGGCAGGTCGTCACCAACGACTACCCGCAGATCACGCTCGACCTGTCGACGCAGTGGCGCGCGCACCACCGCCCCGGCGCTCCCGACCTGTACCCGGAGGGCCGGCGCGACGAGATCGACGACGTGATGGCGGAGGTGTTCCGCGATGTGAACGACGGCGTGTACCGGTGCGGCTTCGCGACCGGCCAGGAGGCGTACGAGACCGCCTACGACCGGCTGTTCGCCCGGCTGGACCTGCTGTCGCAGCGGCTGGAGCGGCAGCGCTTCCTGGTCGGCGACACGATCACCGAGGCCGACGTCCGCCTGTTCACGACGCTGGCGCGCTTCGACGCCGTCTACCACGGCCACTTCAAGGCGAACCGGCACAAGCTGTCCGAGCTGCCGGTGCTGTGGGCGTACGCCCGCGACCTGTTCCAGACACCGGGCTTCGGCGACACCGTCGACTTCGGCCAGATCAAGCGGCACTACTACGTCGTGCACCGCAGCATCAACCCGACGGGGATCGTCCCGTCGGGTCCTGACCCGTCGGGCTGGACGACGCCGCACGGGCGGGAAGCGCTCGGTGGCAGGCCCTTCGGGGACGGGACCCCGCCCGCTAGCGCCTGAGCAGCACGCCGGGCAGACCGGTGACGGCCGCCAGCCCGAGCACCGAGCGCGGGCGGTACGCGGCGCGCCACAGCCCGCCGTGCGCCGCCTGGTCGACGAACAGGTCGTCCGGGTGGGCCGGCGCAGGGGCCGCCGCCCGCACGTCATGGACGAGCAGCGCTGCCATGAGTACGCGCGTGGTCGCCGGCTCGAAGACCTCGACCCCGAACCGGCCCGCGCCGCCGTAGGCCGCCGCCAGCAGCCGGTTCTTCGTGACCGACCGGGTCCTGGTGGCCGGCGCGACGTTGGCCGAGACGAGGTGTCCGTCGGCCTGGGCCGCGACCGCACGCCACCGCTGCACGCGCTTGGCGAGGGTGTAGTTGGGGCCCTGCTGCGGCACCAGGACGTCGGCGATGCCGACGCTCGAGCCGTCCGGGCGGTCGACCACCGTGCGGTACGCCGGCTCGTACAGGCCGCCGCGCGACACCGCCCTCACGGGGGCCTGCGCCCGCGCCTTCCAGCCGCGCGCCCGCCAGCGCCGCCGGGCATCGTCGACGACGTCCTGCGGGACGGCGAAGGCGTCCGTGGGCGTCGCCAGCTCGGCGTAGCCGGTGTCGGGCCGCTCACGCAGCAGCAGCTCGACGACCGCGTCGCTGGCATGGACCACCTGCACGTGCCGGGCGCCGTCGGCGTAGGCGTACGAGCCGATCACCAGCGGCAGGCCGTCGGCGGCGGTCCGCAGGGTGGCAGCGACCTCCGGCGTGCGGGTGAGCAGGTCGACGCCCGCCGCCCCCTGCTCGCCCTCGAGGACCGTCAGCGTCCCGGAGCCGGCCGCGGCGGTGCGCCGCACCCGGTCCCACACCCGCGCGGTCGGGACGTCGACGGCGACCACGTGGGCGCCCCAGCGCGACAGCGGCTCGAGCGGACCCATCTCGGCGCCGGCGCCCAGCAGGGCGAAGGCCCGGTCCGACACGTCGAGCAGCGCGGGCTCGTCGACCACCCGCTGCAGGGCGACGGCGCAGGACACCTCGATCGTGCCCTGCTCGACCCAGGCGTCGACCTGTCGGCGCAGCGCCTCGCCGCGCAGCTGCTCACCGCGGTAGGGCACCACGAGCTCCCGTTCGCGCTGCCCCTCACCGCGGACGGTGCTGGTGGGCAGGGGCGTGCCGTCCTGCAGGGCGGACGAGAGCGGGACGGACGCGCCGTCGCGCGTGAAGACCATCCGGGAGCCGAGCGACTCCAGGCCCGCCCGAGCGACCGCGACCGTGGCACCGGGCGTGCGCGTCGCGGCGGCGGTGTGCGCGACGACCGCGTCCACGTACTCCTTGCGCCAGTCGCCGGCCGCCTCGATGCGCTGCGCCAGCGCCGGGTCGACCGCACGCACCGCATCGGCCCACACGGCCCTGCCGGTGGCAGCGGTGCTGCGCCTGCCGTCCGCCTCGCGCGGGAACAGCACACCCTGGTCCTCGGACACTGCGACCTCCTCGTTCGTCCTTCCTCGCCCCTGGGCCTGCGGGCGCGAGGTCACACCCTGACCCGCAGCTCCTCGAGCCCCCGGATGACGTAGCCCGGCCTCCAGGTCGGCTCCTGCACCAGCTCCAGCTGCGGCATCCTGCGCAGGACGGTGCCGAAGGACGTCTGCAGCTCGAGCCGGGCGAGCGCCGCGCCCAGGCAGAAGTGGACGCCGGCGCCGAACGACAGGTGCGGGTTCGGGTCACGTCCGACGTCGAGGGCGGCAGGGTCGGCGAAGACGTCCGGGTCGCGGTTCGCAGACCCGAACAGCAGCCCCAGCTCGGCGCCGCGCGGCACGGGGACGCCGCCGATCTCCAGGTCCTCCAGGACCCACCGCTCGAACATCTGCAGGGGCGTGTCCCACCGCATCAGCTCCTCGACGGCGGTCGGCAGCAGCGCGGGGTCGGCACGCAGCCGGGCCAGCTGGTCGGGATGGCGGAACAGCGACCACCAGCCGTTGCCGGTGACCCCGACCGTGGCCTCGTGGCCGGCGTTGAGCAGCAGCACGCAGGTGCCGACCAGCTCGTCCTCGGTCAGCGCGTCGCCGTCGTCGACGACCTCCGTCAGTGCGCTGATCAGGTCGTCCTGCGGACGCTCGCGCCGCTCGCGGCTGAGCGCGACGAGGTAGGCCCCGAACTCCTCGCAGGCGCGCACCGCGGTGCGCGCAGCCTGCTCGGACGGGTCGAGCTCGTACATGCCGCAGATGTCGGCCGACCACGGGCGCAGCAGGTGCCGGTCGGCTTCCGGGACGCCGAGCATCTCGGCGATGACCGTGACCGGCAGCGGCTCGGCGACCGTCGCCAGCAGGTCGAACTCCCCCTGCTGCAGGGCGTCGTCGACCAGCCGGTCGGTGACCCGCTCGACGGTGCCGCGCAGACGCTCGACCGTGCGCGGCGTGAACGCCCGGCTCACCAGCCGGCGCAGCCGGGTGTGGTCCGGCGGCTCGACGTCGAGCATCCCGGCGCGGATCACCCGCCAGAACGGCGCCTGCTCCGGCGGCTCGTCCGGGCGCCCCATGTCGGCGTGTGTCGCGACGTGCAGGTAGCTGCGCCCGAGCCGGCGGTCGCGCAGCAGCGCGTCGACGTCGGCGTGCCGGCTGACCAGCCACGTGTCGGTCGGCTCGTGGTGCACGACGGCGGGTCCCTGCCGCAGCGCGGCATAGGCGTCGTACGGGTGGGCCACGAAGGCCGGGTCGGACGGCGTGAACAGGTCGACGGCAGGCACCGTCAGCGTCCGGCCACCGTCACGCCGCCGTCGACCACGAGGGTCTCGCCGGTGATCCAGGAGGCGTCGTCCGACAGCAGGAAGGCGGCCGCCTTGGCGGTGTCCTCCGGCAGGCCCAGCCGCTTCATCGGGTAGGCCTCGGCGACCTCGGCCTCGCGCCCCTCGTACAGCGCCGTCGCGAACCTCGTCTTGACGACCGCCGGGGCGATCGCGTTGACGCGGACCGTCGGGCCCATCTCGGCGCCGAGCTGGCGGACGAGGTGGATGACCGCGGCCTTGCTGGCGTTGTACGCCCCGATCGGGGAGCCGCTGCGCAGACCACCGACGCTGGCCACCACCAGGATGCTGCCGCCGGACGCCTGCATGGACTGGCGGTAGGCCTGCTGCACCCAGCCGAGCACGGCCGTCACGTTGACCTCGAGCACCTTGCGGACGGCGTTGAGGTCGGCGTCGACCAGCGGGCCGTACTGCGGGTTGACGGCGGCGTTCGGGACCAGGCAGTCCAGCCGCCCGAAGCGCTCGACCGCCAGCGCGACGGCCTCGGCCTGGTGCGCCTCGTCGTCGGCGCTGCCGCGCGCCGAGACCGCGCGGCCGGTGCGGTCGGGGTCGAGCTGGGCCACCGCCGCCTCCAGCTCGTCGGGCTTGCGCGCCGTGATGACCACGTTGGCGCCGCGGTCCACGAGCTCCTGGGCGATGCCGAGGCCGATGCCGCGGGTGCCGCCGGTGACGAGGGCGGTGCGCCCTGCGAAGTCGTTCATCCGTGCATCCCACCACGGGTGCACCAGACTGCGGCGATGCGCACCGTCATCACCGGCTCGTCCGGCCTTCTCGGGTCCGCCGTCGCCCGCCTGCTCCTGCAGGCCGGCCACGACGTCGTCGGCCTGGATCTCCGGCTCCTGCCGGACGCCCCGTTCCGGCAGGAGCCGGCCGACCTGTCGCGAGCCGGGGAGTGGGAGCGCCTGCTCGACGGCGCCGACCTGGTCGTGCACACCGCCGCCAAGGTCGGGGAGGTCGGCGATCCGCGCGACTTCGCCCGGCTCAACGTCGACCTGACCGGCCACGTCGTGCGGGCCAGCGCCTCGGCCGGGCGGCTCGTGCACTTCTCGTCCATCGTGGTGCACGGGCGCGAGTTCGCCGACGGCGTCGACGAGTCCGGGCCGGTCCGGCCGACCGGCAACCCCTACACGGACACCAAGATCGCGTCCGAGCACCTGGTTCTGGCGGCGCACGCCGGCGGGCGCGTGCGCGCCACGGTGGTCCGGCCGGGCGACGTCTACGGCCCGCGCAGCCAGCCGTGGACGGTCCGCCCGGTGGCGATGCTGCGCAGCGGCAGCTTCGCCCTCGTCGACGGCGACCGGGGCGTGCTGTCACCCGTCCACGTCGACGACGTCGCCCGCGGCGCCGTGCTCGCCGGCACCACGGACGCCGCGCTCGGCCAGGTCCTGCACCTGTCGAGCGACGGCGGGGTCGCGCCCCGGATCTTCTTCGGGCACTACGCCCGCATGACCGGCACCCGGCTGCGGTCGGTCCCGCCCCGCGTCGCGGCCGCGGCCGCACCCGTGGTCGGCGGCGCCTTCCGGCTGCTGCGCCGCGACCCGCCGCTGTCGGACCGCACCCTCGAGTACGTCACGCACCCGGGCAGCTACTCGGTGACCGCCGCGGCGCGCGTGCTCGGCTGGCGCCCGGAGATCGGACTGGACGAGGGCATGGCCGGCACCGAGGCGTGGCTGCGCGAGCAGGGCCTGCTGGCGTCCTAGGGCCGCCGTCGTCCTAGGGTCTGGCCGGTGCCTGACCGCCTCGCCGTCGTCGGCGACCTCGTCGAGGACGTCGTCGTCTGGACCGATTCCCCCGTCGAGCGCGGCACCGACACGCCGGCGCGGGTGTTCCGGTCCCGCGGGGGCAGCGCCGCCAACGTCGCCGTCGCGGCGGCGGGCCTCCTGCCGACCCGCTTCCTGGGCTGTGTCGGCGACGACGCGCTCGGTGACGGGCTGGTGCGCGAGCTGGCCGCGGCCGCGGTGGACGTGCGGGCGCAGCGCCGCGGCCGGACCGGGACCGTCGTGGTCCTCGTCGACGCCGACGGCGAGCGCACGTTCCTGCCCGACCGCGCCGCCGCCGCTGACCTGGGTCCGGTCCCGCCGGAGGACCTCGACGGCGTCGGCCTGCTGCACGTCCCGGCGTACGGGCTGCTGGGCGGCCGCACGGCGGGCTCCGTCCGCGACCTGCTCGACCTGGCCGGGAGGCTCGGGATCGACGTCAGCCTCGACGCGTCGTCCTGGGCCGTCCTCCGCACGATCGGGGTCGAGGCCTTCCGCGCGCTGGTCGCGCAGGTGCGGCCCGTCGTGCTGCTCGCGAACGCCGACGAGGCCCGCGAGCTGGACCTGCGCCGCCGGCCGCTGACCGGCACCACCGTGGTGCTCAAGGACGGCGCCTCGCCCACCGTCGTCGTGCACGCCGACGGAGGCGTCCTCGAGGTGCCCGTCGAGCCCGTGGCGCACGTCCGCGACTCGACGGGGGCCGGCGACGCCTTCGCCGCCGGCTGGCTGTCGGCGAGGATGGACGGTCTGGACGACCGGGCGCGGGTGCTGCGTGCGCACGCGCTGGCCCGTCAGGTGCTGGCCTCCCCCGGAGCCGGCGCGTCCTTCGCTGCCACGCAGGAGAACCCGTGATCGTCGTGTCCGAGCAGGTCCGCAGCGCCCTCGACGAGGGACGGCCGGTGGTCGCGATGGAGTCGACGATCTACTCGACCCTCGGGCTGCCCGTGCCGCACAACGCCGAGGCCCTGCGCCGCTGCCGGGCCGCGGTGGAGGCCGGTGGCGCCGTCCCGGCCGTGACCGCCGTCCTCGACGGCACCTGGCGCGTCGGCCTCAGCCCCGACGAGGAGCAGCGGGTGCTCGAGGGCACCAGGAAGGTGGCCGAGCGCGACCTCGCCGTCGCCGCGGCCCAGTCGTGGGACGTCGGCGTCACCACCGTCTCGGCCTCGGTGGCCCTGGCCCACCGTGCCGGCATCTCGGTCTTCGCGACCGGCGGCATCGGGGGCGTGCACCGCGGCGTCGAGCTCAGCGGCGACGTCTCCGCCGACCTCGACGCGCTCGCGAACCATCCTGTGGTCACGGTCTGCGCGGGGGCGAAGTCCTTCCTCGACCTGCCCCGCACGCTCGAGCTGCTCGAGACCGCAGGGGTTCCCGTGCTCGGCTGGCGGCACCCGGACTTCCCCGCGTTCTACGTGCGGTCCAGCGGCCTGCCGGTGCCGCACGTCGTGCAGGGCGCCGACGAGGTCGCCCGGGTGCTGCGGTCGCGCTCGCGGCCGCAGACGGGCGTCCTGCTGACCGTGCCGATCCCGGAGGCGGACGAGCTGGACCGCGCCACGCACGACGCCGCGCTGGCGACGGCGCTTGTGGCCGCCGAGGTGGCGGGCATCTCGGGCGCGGCCGTCACGCCGTTCGTGCTGGAGCGGGTCGGGCGGGCGACCGAGGGCGGCAGCGTCCCGGCGAACCTGGCGCTCGCGGAGAACAACGCCCGGGTCGCCGCCGAGGTGGCGGTCGCGCTGGCTGCGTCCTAGGCCTGGACGGCGGTGCGGGCCGGCGCCACGGTCCTTCGTCGCCGGAACAGCCCGACCGGCTGCGCCTGCAGCGCGGCGACCTGGGCCTCGAGCTCGGCGACCCGGCTCTGGCTGGCGGCCAGGGCCTGCTCCGCCGCGGTCGCGCGCGCCTCGGACGTGGTGAGGCGGGAGGTGCTCAGCTCGACGTCGGCGAGGGCGGTCGCCAGCTCGCCGGCCAGCGGGGCGAGTGCGGTCTGCAGCTGAGCGCCGACGAGCTCGGGCAGCCGCCGGCGCAG
>JAOPVV010000002.1 GCA_025966005.1 Frankiales bacterium | reverse complement strand
GGCTCGGGGACGACGAGCGCCTCGAAGGGGTTGCGGCCCCCGGCCGGCGGTCCTGCGGGCGCAGGCGCCTGCGCCGGCTCCTCGACGGGCGGCGGCGACGGGGTGAGGAACGGGTTGCGCCCTGCGGCCGTCGCAGCGGACGAGGCACCGCCCTGCAGGGGCAGGACCGGGACCGGCGGGCCCGGGCGCGCGAGCAGCACGGCGGAGCGGGCCCCGGCGACCGCCTCCGGTGCCGGGCCCTCGCCCGTGCCCGGGCTGCTGATCAGCAGGGCGGCGGCGACGGCAGCGGCGACGGCGGCGCCCGCCACGGCGGTCCGGCCCGCCACCGAGCCCGGCACCGTCGGCAGGCGACGTCCGGGGGAGGCGGTTCGACCGTTCACGCCGCTACCGTCGCACGGATCGCCGCTGCCCCCGGGCGGAACGTCGCACGTCCTCGTGCCGGGACGCCGACGGGCCCCGCCTGTCGGCAGGGCCCGTCGGGACGTGCGGGTGGCTAGAGCAGCTCGAGGATGGTGGCGTTGGCCTGGCCGCCGCCCTCGCACATCGTCTGCAGGCCGTAGCGGATGCCGTTGTCGCGCATGTGGTGCACGAGCGTGGTCATCAGGCGCGCGCCGGACCCGCCGAGCGGGTGGCCCAGCGCGATCGCGCCGCCGTTCGGGTTGAGCGCCTTCTCGTCGGCGCCGATGTCCTCGAGCCACGCGAGCGGGACGGAGGCGAACGCCTCGTTGACCTCGTACGCGCCGATCTCGTGGACCGACAGCCCGGACTTCGCGAACGCCTTGAGGGTGGCGGGCATCGGAGCGTGCAGCATGGGCATCGGGGCGACACCGGCAAGCACCCCGGTGTGGAAGCGCGCGATCGGCGTGAGGCCCAGGCTCGCGGCCTTCTCGCTGGTCATGATGAGCAGCGCGGCGGCGCCGTCCGAGATCTGCGAGGAGTTCGCAGCCGTGATCTTGCCGTCCGGCTTGAACGCCGGCTTGAGCGAGCCGAGCTTCTCGAGCGTGCCCCCGGGGCGGATGCCCTCGTCCTGGCTGATGACGACGCCGTCGGGGTTGGTGACGGGAGCGATCTGGGCGGCGAAGCGGCCCTCGTCGGTCGCGGCCTGCGCGCGCTCGTGCGACTGCAGCGCGAACTCGTCGAGCTGCTGGCGGGACAGGCCGTAGGAGTCGGCGATGTCCTCGGCGCCGATGCCCTGGTTCGGGAAGTCGGTGCCGTAGCGGGCGGTGTAGTCGGCGCCGAGCGGGCTGGCGGTGAAGCTGCTGCCCATCGGGGTGCGCGACATGACCTCGACGCCGCCGGCGACGGCGATGTCGTACTGGCCGGAGATGACGCCCGCGGCGGCGAAGTGCACGGCCTGCTGCGAGGAGCCGCACTGCCGGTCGACGGTGGTGCCGGGGACCGACTCGGGCCAGCCGGCGGACAGCACGCTGGTGCGGGCGATGTCGAAGGTCTGCTCGCCGATCTGCATGACGCAGCCCCAGATCACGTCGTCGACGAGCACCGGGTCGATCCCGGTGCGCTCGACGATCGCCCGCAGGACGTGGGCGGACAGGTCCGCGGAGTGGATGCCGGCGAGGCCGCCGTTCCGCTTGCCGGTCGGGGTGCGTACGGCTTCGACGATGACGGCGTCGCGCATGGGGTTCGCTCCTGGAGAGGTCGTGGGTCGCGTTAACGACCGTTCACACCAGAGTGTACGTGCCACGGATCGGGCACCGAGCGTCAACCCGGGAGTTGACTGGTCCTCAGTGCCACGGCGAGGACGAGCAGGACGGCGACGGCCGCGCAGGCACCGGCCTGCAGCGCGGTGCGCCGGTCGCCCTTGGGGGCGTAGGCCAGCGCGGCCGCGACGACCGCGCCGGTGATCAGTCCGCCGAGGTGCGCCCGCCAGTCGATGATCGGGATCGTGAAGGTGATCACCAGGTTGACGGCGAGCAGCGTGAGGATCGATCGCGTCTCGCCGCCGAGCCGCCGCACGACCACGTAGTAGGCCCCGAACAGGCCGAAGATGGCTCCGGACGCGCCCACGCCCAGCGTGCCGGGCCCGGAGACGAGGTAGGACAGCGTCGACCCGCCGAGCGCCGAGAGGACGTAGAGCGCGAGGAAGCGGGTGCGGCCCAGGGCCGTCTCGAGCGTCGGGCCGAGCTGCGCGAGGGCGAACATGTTCATGGCGAGGTGGATGACGTTCGCGTGCAGGAAGGCGGCGGTGAACAGCCGGTAGTACTGCCCGCTCGACACGCCCGCGAGCTCGCCGTCGATGAGCACCGGGCCGGCGAGGTTGGCGAAGCGCAGCGTCAGCGAGTCGGCGACTCCGGCCAGCCCGAGGACGAAGACGGCGACGTTGATCGCGATGATGGTGATCGAGACGCGGCTGGTGTCGCCGCTGACGCGTCCGCCGAAGACCGTGCGGCCCTGCCGGACGGTCTTGGCCCCCTGGGCCACGCACTCGGGGCACTGGAACCCCACGGAGGCCGCGCGCATGCAGTCCGGGCAGATGGGCCGCTCGCAGCGGTGGCAGCGGACCCACGTCTCCCGGTCGGGGTGGCGGTAGCAGACCGGCGCGGTCTGGACGTCGTCACCGCCACCCTCGACCGGGCCGTCGACCTCGGTCAGCTCTCGGCCTTCTCGATCGCGATCTCGCTGACGACGACCTCGGTGCGCGGGCGGTCCATCGCGCCGGTGGGCGTCGTGGCGATCGCGTCGACGACGTCACGGGAGGCCTGGTCGGCCACCTCGCCGAAGATCGTGTGCTTGCCGGTCAGGTGGGTCGTGTTGGCCACCGTGATGAAGAACTGCGAGCCGTTGGTGCCGGGGCCGGCGTTGGCCATCGCCAGCAGGTACGGCTTGGTGAACGACAGCTCGGGGTGGAACTCGTCCTTGAAGCGGTAGCCCGGGCCGCCGGTGCCGGTGCCGAGCGGGTCGCCGCCCTGGATCATGAAGCCCTTGATGACGCGGTGGAAGACGGTGCCGGCGTAGAGCGAGCCCTCGCCCTTCTTGCCGGTCCGGGGGTCGGTCCACTCACCACTGCCGTCCGCGAGGCCGACGAAGTTCTGGACGGTCTTCGGGGCGTGGTCGGGGAAGAGCTTCACCCGGACCGGGCCGAGGCTGGTGGTGAGGGTGGCGTACAGCTCGCTGGCCACGCGGGGCCTCCTGAGTCGTGTCGAGGGTGGGGATCGGTCCTGACGAGTCTCGCACGCACGGACGGGGCAGGCCTCGTGGCAGGCTCCGCGCACGACGACCGGGACAGCGGTCGCCGGCGCGGCTGGTCCCACACCGAGAGCACGACGAGCAGGAGGACGACATGGGTCGCACGAGCAAGCGGGACCGCGCGGGACGGGCAGTGAGCGGCGCCGCGGTGGCCGCCGCCGACCGGGCGGGAGAGCTCTCCCACCGGGCGCGCGAAGGCGCCGGGCCGCTCTACGACCGCGTCGTCGACTCCGCCGGAGAGCTCGCGGCGCGCACCGGCCCGCTCGTCGAGCGGGTGTCGGGGTCGGCGAGCGAGCTCGCCGTCGCCGCTGCACCTGTCGTCGGATCGGCCGTCGAGACCGTCAGCGGCGTGCTCGAGGACGCCCTCGAGCGGGGTGGAGCGGCCTGGGACGCGCTGCGCGGCGACCGTGTCGGGCCGCCTGTGGCGGTGCGCC
>JAOPVV010000279.1 GCA_025966005.1 Frankiales bacterium | reverse complement strand
GCCGTCCAGGTCTGACACCACGACGGCGTCGGAGGCCAGCCCCTCGGCGCCGCCGGCGGTCGTGACGACCGCGAGCCCGAGCGCGGCCGCCTCGAGCACCTTGACCTTCGGGCCGCTGCTGTCGGGGCACGGGAACGCCAGCACCGCAGCGCGTTCCAGCACATCGACCGACCGGGCGACCGGCCCGAGGAACTCGATGCCGTCCTGCGACCCGGTCGGCAGGTCGCCGCGGCCGGCGATGAGCAGCCGGGCGGTCGGGATCGCGCCGCGCACCCGCGGCCAGGCGTGCAGCAGGGTGCGCAGCGCCATGCGGTTGGGCTCCCAGCGCCAGTCGGCGACCATCGCCGCGACCGGCTCGTCCACCTGCGGCAGCACGCCGTCCGGCACCGGTACGGCGATCGGCACCGTCGTCCCACCGACCCAGGCCGCGACCCGGTCGGAGTAGGTGAGCACGCGGGCGGCCGGCAGGTCGCGCAGGCGTCGGTCGGCCCGCAGGTCCTGCACCTCCTTCGGGTAGGGCCGCCGGCCGAGCGCGTCGACGTCGAACGTCGTCGCGTACAGCAGCGTCGCGACACCGCCCGGGGGCAGGGCCGCGGCCGAGAGCGGGTCGTCGGCGACCGCGATGCCCCGAGGCGCCCAACCGATCCTCGTGACGTCGCTGCGCGGACGCAGCAGGGCGCGGCTGCGGGTGCGCCAGGCCGGCTCGGGCGGGACGGGCGTCCAGGTGCACCACGACGGCAGGTCGGACGGCTCTTCGGGCGCCCACGACGTGACGGCGACGTCGACGCCCTCGGCCAGCAGCCCCTCGCAGGTGGCGAGCAGGACGCGGCCGGCGGCCGTCCCCTCGGCAGCGGGCAGGTGGCTGCTCAGGACGTCGACGCGCACTCGCTCCACACCCCTTCGAGCCGGTCCGCGCTGTGCGCCCAGGTCAGTGTGTTCTGCGCCCGCCGCCGGTTGGCCGCGCCGAGGGCCCGGCGCCGGACCGGGTCGAGCAGCAGTCCGGCGGCCAGCTCGGCGAGCTCGGCGGGTCCCGTGCCCACCAGCACGCCCTCGGACGCACCGACGCCCTGCACCGCCAGCGGCGTGGCGACCACCGGAAGGCCTGCGGCCATCGCCTCGAGGACCTTGTTCTTCACCCCGAGGCCGGACGTCATGGGTGCGACGAGGACCGCCGCCCGGCGCAGGGCCGCGGCGACGTCCGGGACGGTGCCGGTGACCTCGGCGTCCAGGGCCCGCAGCTCCGGCGTCGGGTCGCGCCCGACCAGCAGGGCGCGGGCGTCCGGCACGCGCTGGCGGACCAGCGGCAGCACGTCCTGCACCAGCGACCGGGCGGCGGCGACGTTGCTGGCCGCGTCGTACGCGCCGAGGAAGGCCAGGACGGGTTCGTCGGTCGGCGCCCCGTCAGCGGGGAGGTCGACGCCGTTGGGGACGACCCGCACCCGGGCCGCGGGGACCTGTGCCTGCAGCAGGGCCGCGTCCTCGTCCGACCTCACGACGACGGCGCCCAGCCGCGGGTAGTGGCGCGCCTCGTGGGCGCCCACGCGACCGGCCTGCCCCGCGTCGAGCAGCCGGCCGAGGGGCGACCGCGCGCGGTTGGCCAGGTTCGCCGCCCACGGGTCGACCGCGTCGTGGATGGTGGGCACGCCGTTCGAGAAGCGCTGCAGCGCGGCAGTTCCCCAGCCGAACAGGTGCAGGACGTCGGGCCGTCGTGCGTCCAGCTCGTGCTGGAGGTCGCGGAGCAGGTCGGGCCGCTCGACGTAGGCGACGTGCGCCGGCTCGACCCGGCTGGCGAGGCGGCGCAGGACGACGTCGGCCGGAGCCGGCAGCGGGCGGCCGTACCACCGGGCGGGCACCGGTAGCGTCGGCGGCGCGACCCGGCGGGCGGGGGCGCCGGCGCTGAGCAGGACGACCTCGTGCCGGTCGGCGAGCTCACGGAGGTGCGCGTGCAGGACGAGGCAGGCGCCGTCCCCCCGCCGCCAGGGCTCCCACGCGGAGACCACCAGCACGCGCACGGGCAGGACGCTAGTCCGCCGCTGGGCGTCGTGGTCGCGACCCGCGACCGCGCCCACCTGCTGGCCGGCTGCCTCGATGCGCTCCAGCTGGCGCTGCGCCCTGGTGACGAGCTGCTGGTCGTCGACTCGGCCGGCAGCGACGACGCGACCCGCCGGCTGTGCGAGGCCCGTGGCGTGCAGGTGCTGCGGGTCGACCGGCCCGGCACGAGCCGGGCCCGCAACGCCGGCTGGCGGGCGACGACAGCGCCGCTGGTGGCCTTCACCGACGACGACTGCCGGCCCGCCCCCGGCTGGGCCGAGGCGCTGGCCGGCGCTCTGGCCGAGCACGACCTGGTGACCGGGCGCGTGGTCGCCGACCGCGCCGTCGCCGCGCCGGTCAGCCTGCTCGACGACCCGGTCGCGCGTGACCTCGTCGAGCCGTACGGGCACGGCGCGAACTGCGCCCTGCGCCGTAACCTGCTCGAGCGGGTCGGCGGCTTCGACGAGCGGCTCGGCCCGGGCACCCCCGGTCGGGCGGCCGAGGACGCCGACCTGCTGCGGCGGGCGCTGGCCGCCGGCGCACGGGGGCGGTACGAGCCTGCGGCCGTGGTCGTCCACCAGCAGTGGCGCACCCGTGGCCAGGCGCTGCGGCTGTCCTTCGAGTACGGACGGGGAGCCACCGCCTCGGGAGTCTCTCTGCGTCAGGCGTTCTGGCGCGACGCGCTGCTCGCCGCCGGCCGCGACCTGAGGGCGGGGTACGTCACCGGCGTCGCCGCCGGTCTGCTGCGGGCGTTCGGTGCTGTGCGCGGGGCTGCACGTCGCAGGGGGCGCCGGTGATCGTCGTGAACGGCCGGTTCCTCGGTCAGCGCCCTGGCGGCCTGCAGCGCACCGCCCGCTCCCTGCTCGCGGCCCTACGCGAGGTCGCCGAGGTCGAGGTGGTCGCCCCTGCCCCGGACCCGCTTGCCGATGTCGTGCTGCCGGCGCCTCCCGGACGCGGCGGCGGGCAGGTGTGGGAGCAGGTGCGGCTGCCCCGCTTCGCCCGCGGACGGCTCGTGCTGTCGCTGGCCAACACGGCCCCGGTCGCCGGTCGCAACGCCGTGCTGGTGCACGACCTGGCGCCGCTGGTCGGTCCGCAGTGGTTCGTCCCGTCGATGCGGGTGTACGGGCGGCTGGTGCTGGCGGCGGCGCGCCACGCCGAGCTCTGCCTGACGGTGTCGCACGTCGTCGCGGACGAGCTGCGGGAGCGGGGGGCAGACGTGGCGGGAATGGTCCGGCCCGCCGTCGACCCGTCGTTCGCGCGGTCGTCGCCCGCCGCTGTGCGCCAGGTGCGGCACGCGCACGGGCTGCACCGGCCGTACGCCCTGCTGCTCGGCTGGGCCGACCCGCGCAAGGACGCCGCGCTCGCGGTCCGCGCCCACCTCGGCGCCCTGGCCGAGGTGCCGCACGACCTGGTCCTGCTCGGCGGCGGCCGGGGCGTGTTCGCCCCGGTGCTGCTGCCGGAGGTGCCGTCGGTGCACCGGTTGGGGCACGTGGCCGACGACGACGTCCGGGCGCTGCTGACCGGCGCCGCCGTGCTGCTGTTCCCCAGCCGCTACGAGGGATTCGGCCTGCCGCCGCTCGAGGCACGGGCCTGCGGCACGCCGTCGCTCGTCAGCGACCTGCCCGTGCTGCGCGAGAGCGGTGGCGGCACGACCTTCCTGCCGGTGGGCGACCTGCCGATCTGGACCGCCGCACTCGTCGACGCGCTGCGGAGCCCGACCAGGGTCGAGCCGGCCGTGTCGCGCACGTGGGCCGACGCGGCCGCGAGCCTGCAGGAGCTGCTCCCGGGATGAGCCCTACGGGCGTCGGAGTGGTTGGTGCCCCGGGGCCTGCGCCGTCGCGAGCCTGCAGGTTCTGCTTCCGGTTCCAGCCCCGCGCAGGTCGGGGCTGGACGGGTGACCGGGGTCCGGCCGTGCTCGTGGTCGGTGGCTCACCGGGCAGCTGTGCCGCCTCAGCCGCCGCACTCCGCGGTCCGCAGCGTCGGCCCCTCACGGACCCGTCGCCCGGGCTCCGGCAGCCGCAGCACCGGGGGCCAGCAGCGGTCAGTCAGGCCCAGCGGTAGGGGTCGTCGAGGGCGAGTCCCCAGCCGTCGGCGTTGATCCGCTCGTACGGGTCGCCCGGGTCGGTCTCGTCGCTGTCGTCGTCGGTCTCGTGGGGCTCGTCGGCGCGGAGCCGGTCGGCGGTGCCGTCGAGCCAGGCCAGGTCGGTGCTGCCGTCCCGGTCGTCGTCCGGATCACCGCAGTCGACCGGGTCGGGCAGCGCGCCCATCGGCCGGATGGCGGGCGCCGGCGGTTGGTGCTGGGAGGGCTGCGCCAGCGCCGGCCGGTGGGGCCGGTCCACACGACCTCGCTGCCGGGTCCGCGGGTCTTGCTCATGAGCCGCTGCTTGAGCCGGTGGTGACGGCGGAAGACCGGGCCCAGGTTGCAGCCGCAGGTCGGTCCGGCCGGGTGGGCCCGGTCATGGTCCAGGTCGCAACCGGCCGCGCGGTGCCCGCAGCCGGGCCACTCGCACCGCGGCGCCCGGGCCCTCAGCAGCCGG
>JAOPVV010000276.1 GCA_025966005.1 Frankiales bacterium | reverse complement strand
GGTCGCGGCGTCGGCGCGGGCGGAGGGCGTCGCGCGGCTCTAGCCGGGCGCCCCGTACTGTCGGCGGATGCTCGCCGTCACCTGCACCAGCCAGTCCGCCGACGACCCGCTCTCGGGCCTGACCGTCGGGGAGCGCCCTGACCCCGAGGTGCCCGAGGGGTGGGTGCGGGTGCACGTGAAGGCGGCGTCGCTGAACCACCACGACCTGTGGAGCCTCAAGGGCGTCGGCCTGCCGGCCGACCGGCTGCCGATGGTCCTGGGCTGCGACGCCGCGGGCGTCACCGACGACGGCCGCGAGGTCGTCGTGCACGGGCTCGTCGGCGACCCCGCCTGGGGCGGCGACGAGACCCTCGACCCCAAGCGCAGCATCCTGTCCGAGGTGCACCAGGGCACGCTGGCCGAGCAGGTCGTCGTGCCGGCCCGCAACCTGCTGCCCAAGCCGGCCGACCTGTCCTTCGAGCAGGCCGCGTGCCTGCCCACCGCCTGGCTCACCGCCTACCGGATGCTGTTCACCAACGCCGCCGTGAAGCCCGGCGACACCGTGCTCGTCCAGGGCGCCGGCGGCGGCGTCTCCACCGCCGCGATCGCGCTGGCCCGCGCGGCCGGCCTGGTCGTGTGGGTCACCGGCCGCGACGAGGCCAAGCGGTCGCGCGCCCTCGAGCTCGGCGCCCACCAGGTGTTCGAGGCCGGGGCTCGGCTGCCCGGCAAGGTCGACGCCGTCCTCGAGACCGTCGGCAAGGCCACCTGGTCGCACTCGATGCGCGCGCTGCGCCCGGGCGGCACGCTCGTCGTCTCCGGCGCCACCACCGGCCCCGACCCGAGCGCTGACCTCAACCGGCTGTTCTTCCTGCAGCTGCGGGTCGTCGGCTCGACGATGGGCACCCGCGAGGAGCTGGCCGGGCTGCTCAGCCTGCTGGCCGCCACCGGCGTGCGTCCGCAGGTCGACGAGGTCGTCCCGCTGGCCCAGGCCCGCCGCGCGTTCGAGCGGCTCGCCGCGGGCGACGTCGTGGGCAAGCTCGTCCTCACCACGTAGGAGCCTGCCGTGGTGCTGCCGGTGCACGACGTCAACCCGACCCGGCGCGCCCCGTGGGTCACCCGGCTGCTGCTACTGGTGAACCTGCTCGCGTTCGTCGCCAGCCCGCTGGCGCTCGCCCCGCTCATGGGCGGGACCGGCAGCGCCGCGTCGGTCTGCGAGCAGTCGGCGTTCCTCGACGAGTACGCCGCGGTGCCGAGCCAGGTGATCGGCGACGACCCGCCGACGACCGTCGCGACCGGCGAGCCGGGTCCGAGCACGCCGGACGCGATCACCTGCGTCACGCAGTCCCCGCCGCCGTACGACAAGTCACCGGCCCTGTCGGTGCTGACCGCGATGTTCCTGCACGGGGGCTGGCTGCACCTGGCCGGCAACCTGCTGTTCCTGTTCGTGTTCGGCAACAACGTCGAGGACCGGCTCGGCCGGGTGCGCTACCTGGCGTTCTACCTGGGCTGCGGGTACGCCGCGACGTACGGCTTCTCGCTGTTCTTCCGCGGCTCGGACCAGCCCCTCGTCGGGGCGTCGGGCGCGATCGCCGGCGTCCTCGGCGCCTACCTCGTGCTGTTCCCGCGGGCCCGCGTCTGGTCGCTGCTGACGTTCTTGTTCTTCCTGCCCGTCCGGCTGCCGGCGTGGCTGGTCCTGGGCAGCTGGTTCGTCCTGCAGTACCTCTACACCCGCGGCGCGGGGCTGTCCGAGGCGAGCGGGACGGCGTACCTGGCGCACGTCGTGGGCTTCGCCGTGGGGGCCGTGCTGGTGTGGCCGCTGCGGGGGACCGGCCGGCAGCGGCCCGCGCACGACCCGCGGTGGGGGCCTTACGTCCCCCGTTGACCGGTTCGCCACGACGTGTGGGGGTGCGCTCTCGCCCCCGAGGAGGACCCCCTTGCCCATCCGTCCGCTGCCCCTGCTGCTCCTGACCGCGTCGCTGCTGCCGGCCACGGCCGCAGTCACCGCCGTGGCCGCCCCGGCCGTCCTGGCGTCCACCGCCACGGCGGCCTGCGAGGTCGTCGCCCCCGGCGCGCTCGAGGTCCGCATGAAGCCGGGCGCCAAGGCGCTCGAGCCCGATGCCTCACAGGGAGCCACGAAGGACCTGCTGCAGGGCCGCGAGCCGACGTCCGTCAGCCGTCCCGGCAGCACGACCGTCCCGACCTGGGTGCACGTCATCGCCAAGGGCACGTCCGCGGCGGACGGCGCCCTGACCGACGCCCAGGTCCGGGCGCAGGTGAAGGTACTCAACGACGGCTTCGCCGGCCGGGCCGGCAAGGACGCCGCGGACACGCCGTTCCGGTTCGCGCTGGAGGGCGTCACCCGGACGGTGATCCCGGCCTGGTACGACATGCTCCCCGGCAGCACCGCCGAGCGGGAGGCCAAGACGGCTCTGCGGCGCGGCGGCACGCAGACCCTCAACGTCTACCTGTTCGGGCTCGGCGGCGGCCTGCTCGGCTACGCCTACTTCCCGCAGCAGGGCGGCAGCAGCAAGCCGTGGCAGGACGGCGTCGTGGTGCTCAACGAGTCCATCCCCGGCGGCACGGCCACGAACTACGACGAGGGCGACACGCTCCCGCACGAGGTCGGCCACTGGCTCGGGCTCTACCACACCTTCCAGAACGGGTGCTCGACCGCCAACGACCGGGTGAGCGACACCCCTGCCGAGGGGACGCCGACCACGGGCTGCCCCGTCGGCAAGGACACCTGCTCGGCCCCGGGTCTCGACCCGGTCGAGAACTTCATGGACTACAGCTACGACGACTGCATGTGCGCCTTCACGCCGGGTCAGGCCGCGCGCAGGGACGCGGTCTGGAAGGCCTACCGGGCCTAGCCCCCGGTTCGACCCCTCCACTACCCCGCCCGAACCGTGCGTCCAGGACGTGCAGACGAACGGTTCGAGCGGGGTGGTGCGCGCTCAGGCAGGACGCCTACTCGTCGTCGTCGTCGAGGCGGGCCAGCCAGGTGGCCAGCCGCTCGACCGGGACCTCGAAGTCGGGGTGGGCGTCGACGAACTGGCGCAGCCGCTCGGCCAGCCAGACGAAGCTCACCTGCTCCTCGCCGCGCCGCTCGGCCAGCTCCTCGAGGCCGCGGTCGGTGAAGTACACCCGGACCTACTCGCCGAGCGCGGCCGCGATGAGCGCGGCCTGCTCGGCCTCGTGGACCTTGCTCGAGCCGGCCGCGGGGGAGGCCCCGGCCTTGCGCGACAGGCGGCGCAGGGCGCGGCCCTCGGGCAGGTGCTCGGGCAGCGAGAGGGCGATGTGCGCCCACGCGCCCTGGTTGGCCGGCTCCTCCTGGACCCACACCACGTCGGTGGCGCCCGGGTAGCCGGCCAGCGCGTCGGCGACCTCCTCGCCGGGCAGCGGGTACAGCTGCTCGACGCGGACGAGCGCGACGTCGCTCTTCTCGGCCTTGCGGCGGGCCGCCAGCAGGTCGTAGAAGACCTTGCCGGTGGTCAGCACGACGCGGCGCACGCCGGCCGGGTCGATCGCGTCAGGGTCGGCCAGCACCGGCTGGAAGGTCCCCTCGGTGATGTCCTCGACGGCGGAGGCCGCCGCGCGCAGGCGCAGCATCGACTTCGGCGACATGACCACCAGCGGGCGCTGGTGGCCCGCGAGGGCCTGCCGGCGGAGCAGGTGGAAGTAGTTCGCCGGGGTGGTCGGGGCGGCGACGGTGATGTTGTCCTCGGCGCACAGCTGCAGGAAGCGCTCAAGGCGGGCGGACGAGTGGTCGGGCCCCTGGCCCTCGTAGCCGTGCGGCAGGAGCAGCGTCACGCCGCAGCGCTGGCCCCACTTGGCCTCGCCGCTGGCGATGAACTCGTCGACGATCGTCATGGCGCCGTTGACGAAGTCGCCGAACTGCGCCTCCCACAGCACCAGGGCGTCGGGACGCGCGACCGAGTAGCCGTACTCGAAGCCCATCGCGGCGTACTCGCTCAGCAGCGAGTCGTAGACGTAGAACGGCGCCTGGTCCTCGGACAGGTGGGCGAGCGGGGTGTGCTCGCCGCCGTCGGCGCGGTCGACCAGCACCGCGTGGCGGTGGCCGAAGGTGCCGCGCCGGGAGTCCTGGCCGGCGAGACGGACCGGGTGGCCCTCCAGCAGCAGCGAGCCGAACGCCAGCGTCTCGCCGAGCGCCCAGTCGATCGTCGCGTCGTCGATCATCTTGGCGCGCTTCTGCAGCTGGGGCAGCAGGCGCGGGTGGACGGTGAAGCCCTCCGGCAGGTTGACCTGGCTGTCGACGACGGTCTTGACCACCTCGAGCGGGATCGCCGTGGTGATCTGCTTCTCGACCGCCGGCTGCGCGGCAGGCTCGACCGGCTCGGGGGTCGCCGCCTCGCGGGTGCCCTGGAAGACCTTCTCCAGCTGCTCCTGGTAGTTGCGCAGCGCCTGCTCGGCCTCCTCGACCGTGATGTCGCCGCGGCCGATGAGGTTCTCGGTGTAGATCTTGCGCACCGAGCGCTTGGCGTCGATCGTGTCGTACATCATCGGCTGGGTGAACGAGGGCTCGTCGACCTCGGAGTGGCCGCGGCGGCGGTAGCAGACCATGTCGATGACGACGTCCTTGCGGAACGCCTGGCGGTAGTCGAACGCGAGCTTGGCGACCCGGACGCACGCCTCGGGGTCGTCGCCGTTCACGTGGAAGATCGGCGCCTGCACCATGCGGGCGACGTCGGTCGCGTAGACCGAGGAGCGCGCGGAGTGCGGACCGGTCGTGAAGCCGACCTGGTTGTTGATGACGACGTGGATCGTGCCGCCGGTGCGGTAGCCGCGCAGCTGGCCCATCTGCAGCGTCTCCGCCACGACGCCCTGGCCGGCGAAGGCAGCGTCGCCGTGCAGCAGGACGGGCACGACGGTGAAGCCGTCCTCGCCCTTGTTGATGACGTCCTGCTTGGCGCGCACGACCCCTTCGAGCTCCGGGTCGACGGCTTCCAGGTGGCGGGGGTTGGCCTGGAGGCTGACGGCCTCCGCCTCGCCGGTCGGGGAGGAGAACTGGCGCTGGGCCCGGAGGTGGTACT
>JAOPVV010000258.1 GCA_025966005.1 Frankiales bacterium | reverse complement strand
CGTCGCGGGCGAGCAGCGCCACCGTCGGGCCGGAGCCGGACACGACGGCGCCGAGCGCGCCGAGGTCGCGGGCGGCGTCGAGCAGCAGCCGCAGGCCGGGCTGGAGCGCCACCGCGGCGGGCTGCAGGTCGTTGGCGAGCGCGCGGCCGAGCGCGACGGCGTCGCCCTTGCGCAGCGCCGCCAGCACCTCGGACGGGTCGGTGACGACGCCGACCGGGCCGTGGTCGCGCTGGCGGTCGAGCTCGGCGTAGACGGCGGGGGTCGACAGGCCACCGGACGCCAGCGCGAGCACCCAGGCGTAGTCGCCCTGCTCGAGCACGGGGGTGAGCTGCTCACCGCGGCCGGTGCCCAGCGCGGTGCCGCCGTGCAGCGAGAAGGGGACGTCGCTGCCGAGCTCGGCGCCGATCGCGGTCAGCTCGTCCTTGCCCAGACCGCAGCCCCACAGCGCGTCGGCGCCGACGAGCGCCGCAGCGGCGTCGGCCGAGCCGCCCGCGCAGCCGCCCGCGACCGGGATGCCCTTGCTGATCCGCACCGCGACGGCCGGGTCGTTGCCCGTCCGCTGCGCCAGCAGGGCCACCGCGCGCAGGGCCAGGTTGGTGCCGTCTCGCGGGACGTCCGCCGCGCCCTGCCCCTCGACCGTCACGCTCGGCGCACCGGCCCGCTCGAGCACGACGTCGTCGTACAGCCCGACCGCCTGGTAGACGGTGGTGAGGTCGTGGAACCCGTCGGCGCGCAGCCGCCCCACCGACAGGTGCAGGTTGAGCTTCGCCGGGGCGCGCGTGTGGACGCGGTCGTGGCGGCGCGGAGGCAGGGCGTGCTCCAGACGGGTCGGGACGGGCTCCCCAGCCTACGGGCGGCCCGGTCAGCGCCCGCGGGTCTCGAGGGGGACGTCAGTCACGCGGCACAGCGGCGAGCCGCGCGAAGTCCTCGACGCCCAGCACCTCGCCGCGCGCGGACGGGTCGATGCCCGCGGCCCGCAGCCGTGCCTCGGCCGCCGCGGGGGACCCGGCCCACCCGGCCAGGGCCGCGCGCAGCGTCTTGCGGCGCTGGGCGAAGGCGGCGTCGACCACGGCGAACGTCTCGGCCCGGTCGCCCGGCGGCGGCTCGCGTCGGGTGAAGGCGACGAGCCCGCTGTCGACGTTCGGGGCCGGCCAGAACACGTTGCGGCCGATGGCCCCGGCGCGGCGGACGTCGGCGTACCAGGCGGCCTTGACCGACGGGATGCCGTACGTCTTGCTGCCCGGTCCGGCGACGAGCCGGTCGGCCACCTCGGCCTGCACCATCACCAGGCCGGTCCGCAGCGACGGCAGGTGCTCGAGCAGCCGCAACAGCACCGGCACCGCGACGTTGTACGGCAGGTTCGCCACGAACGCGGTCGGCGCCGGGCCGGGCACCCCGGTCAGCGTGAGCGCGTCCTGCAGGACGACCTCGAGCCGGGCGGCCAGCTCGGGCGCCTGCAGGGCGACGGTCGTCGGCAGCTGCGCGGCCAGGCGCGGGTCGACCTCGACGGCGACGACGCGCTGCGCCACCTCGAGCAGACCGAGCGTCAGCGACCCGAGCCCGGGGCCGACCTCCACCACGACGTCGTCGACCCCGACACCGGCGACGCGCACGAGGCGCCGGACGGTGTTGGGGTCGATGACGAAGTTCTGCCCGAGCGCCTTGGTGGGGCGTAGGTCGAGCGCGGTCGCGAGGGCCCGGACGTCAGCGGCAGACAGCAGTCCGGTCATCCACCATGTCTAGCGGATCAGCTGAACAGCCGGCGGCCGCACTCCGGCCACTGGCCCGCACCGCTGCGCTGGTACAGCAGCTTGGCGCGGTAGGTCTGCTCGCCCGAGCTGGCGTCGATCGGGTCACCGGAGCCGCCGATGCCCCGCCAGGTCTGGATCGAGAACTGGTACAGGCCGCGGTAGGTGCCGCTCGGGTTGACCGCACGCGGGTTGCCGCCGGACTCGCACTGCGCCAGCGCAGCCCAGTTCAGGCCGTCGGCGCTGCCGGTGCTCTGCGACGAGCTGGAGGTGCGGGCGCCGGCGGCGGGACGCGCCTTGGTGCCGATGGCGAGGACGCGGGTCACCGGGACGGTCAGCGTCTGCGTCGAGACGACGGTGCGCTTCTCGACCTTCGCGTCGGCGTACGTCGTCTCGACGGTGCGGCGCGCGCTGCCCGTCTTGCCTGCCGTCAGGGTCCTGGTCTCGCCCCTGAGCAGCTCGGCGTCCTCGCGGCGCTCGGTGCCGAACGGCACCGCCACCTGCTCGGTGACGCGCTCGGTGCGCACGCGGGTGACCCGGACGACCAGGCCGTTCGTCACCGGGACGGTGCGGGCGTGCGACAGGCGGTCGTCGCGGTCGAGCACGATGCCCGCCTCGACGAGCGCGTCGCGCACGGTGGGCTTCGCGGTCGTCCGCGCCAGCACGGCGTTGTCGGCGATGATCGAGATCTTCTTCGGCGTGGTGACCGCGAGGCTGAGGCCGTCGAGCGGGATCGAGCGCGAGCGCGAGGCCGACAGCGCCAGGCCGGTGCCGCGCAGGCCCTGGGCCGACAGCGCCTCCTCGACCGAGGTGGCCGTGGTCCAGACCTTCTTGGTCTTGCCGTCGACGACGAGCTCGAGCTCGCGGGCCCGGCGCAGGGAGACGGTCTCGCCGTCCTCGACCTCGGCGCCGGAGGACGGCACCAGCAGGTCGTGCTCGCCGGCGGACAGGCCGGCGGCCGCCAGGACGTCCGCGACGGTGTCGCCGCGGAAGTCGACCTCGCGGCTCTGGCCGTCGACGGACAGCACCGCGGTGCTGCCGGTGGCCGACCAGGCGACTCCGCTGGCGAGCAGGGCGGTGAGGGTCACGCCCACGGCGACGGGGACGAGCGGCCGGCGGGCCGACAGGGTGGAGCGGGAGATCACGGGACTCCGAACGTCGAGCTGCCCGGGCACGAGAGGGCTGCCCACGGACCGGCCCGGGACGGGCCCGGAACGTCCTGGCAGCCGGTGGTGCTCCTCGATCCCGGCGTCTGGCGGTCGACGGTAAGGGCCCGTCTGACGGCTGTCGAGTGCCGGGTGGGGGGCAGGCCTCGGCGAAACGGACGCGCAGGCCCCCGGGTGGGGGGAGAAGTGCAGGTCAGAGGGCCTGGAGGCCCCTGGGGTGTGAAGCCGCTCTCAGAGCGCGAAGGCGCGGACCCCGTTGGCGGCGATCGCGGTGCACAGCGCGTCCAGGTCCATCGCCTTGGTCTCGGCCAGCGACCGCACGGTCAGCGGGACGAGGTACGGCGCGTTCGGACGCCCCCGGAACGGCATCGGGGTGAGGAACGGGGCGTCGGTCTCGACCAGCAGCAGGTCGACGGGCGCCACGACGGCCGCCTCCCGCAGGCCGTCGTTGGCCTTGAACGTCACCGGTCCGGCGAAGCTCATGAACCACCCGTGCTCGGCGCAGGTGCGGGCCAGCGCGGCCTCGCCGGAGAAGCAGTGGAACACCACCCGGTCCGGCGCCCCCTCGTCGAGCAGCAGCCGCACGACGTCGTCGTGGGCGTCGCGGTCGTGGATCACCAGCGCGGTGCCGGTGCGCTTGGCGATGGCGATGTGCGCACGGAAGGACTCCTCCTGCAGGCGGTGGCCGTCCTCGCCCTCGGTGCGGTAGAAGTCCAGCCCGGTCTCGCCGACCGCCTTGACCGCGGGAAGGGCTGCCAGCGCCTCGATCTCGCGCAACGCCTCGTCGGTGGCGGCGCCGCGTCCGGCCTCGTTCGGGTGCAGCGCCACGGCGGCGTGCACCGCGTCGTAGCGGGCCGCGAGCTCGGCCGACCAGCGGCTGCTCGGCACGTCGACGCCGACCTGCACGACCGTCCCGATGCCCACGGCCCTGGCCGCCGCCAGCGCCTCGTCCACGTCGACGCCCATGATGTCGAGGTGGGCGTGGCTGTCGAGGACCTCGACGGCGAGCGGCTCCGGCGCGGGTGGCGCCTCGCCCGTGCGTCCCGCGCCGCGGCTCACGCCCCGACCCCACTACCCCGCTCGAACCGTGCGCTGAGCGCGCCGGAACGGACGGTTCGGGCGGGGTAGTGGGTGACGGGGTAGTGGGTCATGCGGTCTCCGCCGCGTCCGCCAGCCGGGCCAGCTCGTCGTCGACGACGGACGGGTCGAGCTTGGCGAACAGCGGCACCGGCTTGTCGACGGCCTGCCCGACCCGGATTGGCCGGCGCTCCCAGACCGCCTCGGTGGCGTAGTCGCCCATGAGGACGGGGTAGCCCGGACCGCCGTCGAGGTCCTCGACCTCCCGCAGCTCGGGCTGACCGCTCCACACGGCGGTCCCGCCGAGCATCCGGTGCACCTTCTCCGAGCTGTCGGGCAGGAACGGGGTGAGCAGCGTCTTGGCGTCGTCGACGAGCTGCAGCGCGACGTGCAGCACCGTGTCGCGGCGCGCCGGGTCGTCCTTGAGCTTCCACGGCGCCTGGTCCGACAGGTACTTGTTGGCCTCGGCGACCACCTTCATGACCTCGTGCAGCGCGGCCTTCTGCTGCGAGCGGGCGAGCAGCTCCCCGACCGGGCCGAACGCGGCCTGCGAGGCGTCGAGCACGGCGTGGTCGGGGCCGAGCAGCTCGCCCGGGCCCGGGATCGCCCCGAGGTTCTTCTCCACCATCGACACCGTGCGGTTGACCAGGTTGCCCCAGCCGGCGACCAGCTCGGTGTTGTTGCGGGTGACGAACTGCTCCCACGTGAAGTCGGTGTCGCTGGTCTCCGGCCCCGCGGCGGCCAGGTAGTAGCGCAGCGCGTCGGCGCCGTACCGCTCGAGGACGTCGCGGACGTAGATGACAACGCTGCGGGAGGAGCTGAACTTCTTGCCCTCCATGGTGAGGAACTCGCTGCTGACGACCTCGCTCGGCAGCTGCAGGTCGCCGTACTCCGACGGCGTGCCGGCCGGCTTGCCGCTCGCGCCGAGCAGGATCGCCGGCCAGATGACCGAGTGGAAGACGACGTTGTCCTTGCCCATGAAGTAGCGGCTGTCGCCGGAGCCGTCCCAGAAGGGGCGCCAGGCGTCGGGGTCGCCGGTGCGCCGGGCCCACTCGACGCTCGCCGACAGGTAGCCGATGACGGCGTCGAACCAGACGTACAGCCGCTTGTCGCCGCGCTCGGACCAGCCGGGCAGCGGGATCGGCACGCCCCAGTCGAGGTCGCGGCTGATCGCGCGCGGCCGCAGGTCCTTGAGCAGGTTCTCGCTGAACTTCAGGACGTTCGGACGCCAGTCGGTGCGGGTCTGCAGCCAGCCGCCGAGGGCGTCGGCGAAGGCCGGCAGCTCGAGGAAGAACTGCGCCGACTCGACGAACTGCGGCGGCTTGCCGTCGATCTTCGACCGCGGGTTGACGAGGTCCTGCGGGTCGAGCTGGTTGCCGCAGCTGTCGCACTGGTCGCCGCGCGCGCCGTCGTAGCCGCAGATCGGGCAGGTGCCCTCGACGTAGCGATCGGGCAGGCCCCGGCCGGTGGCCGGGTCGATCGCCGACAGCTGCGAGCGCTCGGTGACGTAGCCGTTGCGGTGCAGCGCGCTGAACATCCCCTGCACCACGGAGTAGTGGTTGCGCGTCGTCGTGCGGGTGAACAGGTCGTACGACAGGCCCAGGCCCTGCAGGTCCTCGGCGATGACCCGGTTGTAGCGGTCGGCGAGCTCGCGGGCCGTGACGCCCTCGCGGTCGGCCTGCACCTGGATCGGGGTGCCGTGCTCGTCCGTGCCGCTCACCATGAGGACGGCGTTGCCGGCCATCCGCTGGTAGCGGCTGAAGACGTCGCTCGGGACCCCGAAGCCGGCGACGTGACCGATGTGGCGCGGGCCGTTGGCGTAGGGCCAGGCGACCGCGGTGAGCACGTTGCGTGACATGCCGCCCAGCCTACGGATCAGCCCGCTTGCGCGGGCGACCCGTCAGCGAGCGGGGGTCTTGGCGGCGACGACCGCGTCGTACACGTCGCGCTTGGGCAGCCCGGTCTCGCTGGCGACGGCCGCCAGCGCCTCCTTGCGGGTCAGCCCGGCCGCCTCGCGGACCCCGACCAGGCGCACGAGCTCGTCCGGCGTCAGCTCGACCGACGGCTCCGGCGCCCCTTCGAGCACCAGCGTCACCTCGCCGCGCACTCCCCCGGCCGCCCAGGCGACCAGCTCGGACAGCGTGCCGCGGACGACCTCCTCGTAGGTCTTGGTCAGCTCGCGACAGACGACGGCGCGCCGGTCGGGCCCGAGGACGGCGGCCATGTCGGCCAGCGCGTCGGCCAGCCGGTGGGGGGCCTCGAACAACACGGACGTCCGGCGCTCGGCCTGCAGCTGCGCCAGCCTGGCCCGGCGCTCCCCCGCCTTGCGCGGCAAGAAGCCCTCGAAGCAGAAGCGGTCGGTCGGCAGGCCGCTGACGGCCAGCGCCGTGGTCACCGCGGACGGCCCGGGCACGCAGGTCACCGGCAGGCCCTCGGCGGCGGCGGCGGCCACCAGCCGGTAGCCGGGGTCGGAGACGGTCGGCATGCCGGCGTCGGTGACGAGCACGACCCGCTGGCCGGCGCGCAGGGCGTCGAGCAGATCCGGCGTGCGCTGCAGCTCGTTGCCCTCGAAGTAGCTGACGACGCGTCCGGTCAGCTCGACCCCGAGGTCGGCGCAGAGCCGGTGCAGGCGGCGGGTGTCCTCGGCGGCGACCAGCTCGGCGGTGGCCAGCGCGGCCACCAGACGGGGGCTGGCGTCGTCGGCCCGGCCGATCGGGGCACCGGCGAGGACGAGGGGCACGGCTCCAGTGTCAGGCACGGCCGCGTCCCGGCTCCTACGCTGCCCCCCATGACCGCGACGCTCGACGCCGCTCCGGCGCGCCCCACCCCGCCCGCGCAGCCCGTGCCGGACTGGCGAACGCGCATCCTGCCGGCGAGCACCGGCCGGGGCGGCTGGCTGGCGACGCTCGCCGTCGGGCTGCTCGCGGGACTGCTGCGGGTCGTCCGGCTGGACATCCCGCGCGGCCGCATCTTCGACGAGATCTACTACGTCTGCGACGCGCAGAACCTGCTGAAGTACGGCGTCGAGGTCGCGACCGCCGCCGGTGACCCGGCGACGCAGGCCCGCTGCGAGCCGACCGGGCAGCCGGGCTTCATCGTCCACCCGCCGCTCGGCAAGTGGGCGATCAGCCTGGGGATGCGGTTCTTCGGCGTCGAGGAGTTCGGCTGGCGCATCGCCGCGGCCGTCGTCGGCACGCTCATGGTCGTCGTGCTGGTGCGCGTCACCCGTCGGATGACCGGCTCGACGACGCTCGCCTGCCTGGCCGGCGTGCTGCTCAGCCTGGACGGGCTGCACTTCGTCCAGAGCCGCGTCGCGATGCTCGACGTCTTCGTCGCGGCGTGGGTGCTGGCCGCGTTCGCGTGCCTGGTCGCCGACCGCGACGCCGTCCGCCGACGGCTGGCCGTGACGGACGACGAGGACCTGGCCGGGTGGGGTCCGAAGCTCGGGCTCCGCGGCTGGCGCCTGCTCGCCGGCGTCTGCCTCGGCGGGGCGGTCGCGACCAAGTGGAGCGCCCTCTACTACGTCGCCGTGCTGGTGCTGCTCGCCTTCGCCTGGGAGGTCGGGGCCCGCCGCACGGCCGGGGTCCGCGCGCCGGTGCGGGCCACCGTCGTGCGCTCCGCGGGGCCGCTGCTCGCGACGCTGCTGGTCCTGCCCGCGGCGCTGTACGTGCTGTCGTGGGCCGGCTGGTTCGCCAGCGACGGCGGCTACGACCGGCAGTGGGCCGAGTCGAACCCGGCCAGCGGGCTGGGCTCGGTGATGCCTGAGGCGCTGCGCTCGTGGTGGCAGTACCACCGCGAGATCTTCGGCTTCCACGACAACCTCAGCACTCCGCACAACTACCAGTCGCACCCCGCGGGCTGGCTGCTGCTGGCGCGCCCCGTCTCCTACTACTACCCGGCGGGCATCGGCCCCGGGCGGTACGGGTGCGACACCGCGTCCTGCTCCCGCGAGGTCCTGGCGATCGGCACACCCGCCATCTGGTGGGCCGGCATCGCCGTCCTGGTCGCGATGCTGTGGCTGTGGGTCTCGCGGCGCGACTGGCGGGCTGCCGCGGTCCTGGCGATGGCGCTCACCGCCATCGTCCCGTGGGTCCGCGACGACCTCGACGGCCGCACGATGTTCCTGTTCTACGCGCTGCCGGCGGCGCCGTTCCTGTGCCTGGGACTGGCGCTGGTCGCCGGCTGGGCCCTCGGCGGGGCGGGCGCCTCACCGAGGCGACGCCGGTACGCCGCCTTCGGCATCGGCGCGTACGTGTCGGTCGTGGTCCTCAACTTCGCCTACCTCTACCCGGTGCTCGCCGCGCAGACGCTGCCGTACCAGGCCTGGCGCAGCCGGATGTGGTTCTCCAGCTGGATCTGAGGAGGCCTGGTCCGGGACGCAGAACGCCCCGTCCCTGAGGGGGACGGGGCGGGACTGCTGCGGGTGGAGCTGAGGGGATTCGAACCCCTGACCCCCTCGATGCGAACGAGGTGCGCTACCGGACTGCGCCACAGCCCCGCGAACGGCGAGAACGCTACCAGTCGCCGGCAGCCCGTCGCTGCTCGAGGATCTCGTCGAGCTCAGGGCCACGGTCGTCGATCCCCAGCTCGCGCTCGGCGGCCGAGACGCCGTCCGACCACTCGCCCGGACGGGTCAGGTCGAGAACCCGGCGGGGCGCCTTCGGAGCCGTGACGTAGCCCGGCAGCGGCACCGGGACGGGCGCCCACGGCTCGCCCTGCGCCCCGCGCACGGCGGGCTCGAGCGGGGCCGGACGGGGCGGCATCCGGTCGGGGATGCCGGCGACCCGACCGGGCGCGGCGTACCGCAC
>JAOPVV010000246.1 GCA_025966005.1 Frankiales bacterium | reverse complement strand
CGCGACAGCCTCGCTGCTGCTCGGCGGCTGGGTCCTGCCGGCGCTGGCCCTCAGCGCCGACGACCCGGCACCCGCCGCCGCCCCGGTCCAGGGCGAGAGCCTGCCGCAGCTGCAGCAGGCGGTCGCCGCGTCGGTCGCCCCCTCGTCCTGGCCCGCCCTCGAGGTCCCGCTGGACTCGGTCTCGACGGCGGGCGCGCCCGAGTGGGTCGACGACCGGTGCGACAACGTCAACTCCGGGAACGCCGCCCGCTGCACCTACGGCTCCACGCTGGCGGTCAAGCGGGCGGTCCTGGTCGGCGACTCGATGGCGATCAGCTGGCTGCCCGCGCTGCGCGAGGTGCTCGAGCCGCGCGGCTGGCGGATCTCGGTCCTGACGCGCAACCAGTGCCCCAACCCGCTGGTGACGCTGTTCCGGGAGAGGCCGTCCGAGCCGTTCGTGCAGTGCGACGACCACAAGCGCTGGGTGCAGGAGTCGGTCCGGGTCCTGCAGCCCCAGCTGGTCGTCATGTCGAACTCGATCACGTTCCTCGACAACCAGCTGGGCGAGCCGCAGGGGCGCGAGCGCTTCTCCCGCTGGACCGACGGCCTCGCCGAGGCGGTGCAGGCGCTGTCGGCGCCGCAGCGCCGCGTCGTCGTCCTCGGACCGCCGCCCCGCGCCGGCAACCTCCAGTCGTGCGTCACCCGCATCTCGGCGCCGTCCGACTGCACGGAGCCGGTCGAGCAGGACTGGCGCGACCTGCGTTCGGCCGAGCAGGCGGCCGCCGACCGCAGCGGGGCCGAGTACGTCGACGTCGAGCCGCTGTTCTGCGCCGGCGGTCGCTGCCCCGCCGTGGTCGGGGGCACGCCGGTCTACACCGACGGACGGCACCTCACCGCGGCGTACGCGCGGCGCCTCGCCCCCCACCTGGATGTCGCACTGCGGACGGGTAGACGAGGATGAGTTCCCTGACCCTGACCGAAGAGGACCCGCATGCCTGAGAACGAGTCTCGCCAGAACACCACCTTCCCGAGCAGCAGCGGCGAGGCGCACGGCTACCTCGCGCTCCCGCCGTCCGGCTCCGGCCCGGGCGTCCTGGTCATCCAGGAGTGGTGGGGCCTGACCGACCACATCGCCGAGGTGGCCGACCGGCTCGCCGCCGAGGGCTTCGTCGCGCTGGCGCCCGACCTGTACGGCGGCCGGACCACGCACGACGCCGACGAGGCGGGTGCGCTGATGATGTCGCTGCCCGTCGACCAGGCCGCCAAGGACCTCGGCGGGGCCGTCGACTTCCTGCTCGCGCACGACGCCGTGACCTCGACGACCGTCGGCGCGGTCGGCTTCTGCATGGGCGGCGGCTTCGTGCTCATGCTCGCCGCGCAGCAGGGCGACCGGGTCAGCGCGGCCGTGCCGTTCTACGGCGTCGGTCCGGCCGTCCCGAAGGCCTATGCCGGCCTGACCGCCGCCGTCCAGGGCCACTACGGCGAGCGCGACGACTTCTACCCGGCCGACGACGCCCGCGTCCAGGCCGAGCAGATCCGCTCGGAGTCCGGCGCCGAGGTCGAGTTCTTCTTCTACGACGCCGCGCACGCGTTCCACAACGACACCAACGCGCTCGGCACCTACGACAGCGAGGATGCCGCGCTGGCGTGGGACCGCACGACGTCGTTCCTGCGCGACAAGGTCGTCTAGGCCGGACGGCACGAAGGGCGGAGACCTCGGTGAGGTCCCCGCCCTTCGTCGTGCCGAGCTAGTCGGCGCGGACCCAGCCGCCGGAGCTCTTGGCCTTCTTGGCCTGACCCGCGGCCGGCGCGGACGACGACGACGGGGCGGCGCTGCCGCCACCGGCCTGCGACAGCCACTGCTTCTGGGTCGTCAGCGCCGCCTCGAGCTCCTCGGTGGGACGGCCGGCGGTGCGGGCCTTCTCCAGCTTGGTCTCGAGCTCGGCGACCTTCTCGCGCAGCCTGGCCGTGAACGGCGACTCCTCGACGCGCGAGAAGCGGCTCTCGCCGGCGTTGCGGACCTTTTCCTCGACCGCGCCCATGCGGTCCTCGAGCGAGCGCATGACGTCACGGGGGACCTTGCCGGCCTCCTCCCACCGCTCCTGCAGCGTGCGCAGCCGCGCCTTGGCCTTGTCGAGACCGGCGGACGGGTCGATCGTCTCGGCCTCCGCGAGGATCTCCTCCTTGATCTTCTGGTTGCCACGCAGCTCCTCGTCCTGGACGGAGAAGTGGGCGTTGCGTGCGGTGAAGAAGGAGTCCTGGGCGGCCTTGAAGCGGTTCCACAGGTCGTCCTCGACCTCGCGCGGCGCACGGCCGGCGGTCTTCCAGTCGCTCATCAGCTGCTTGTAGCGGCCGGCGGTCGGCCCCCACTCGGTCGAGCCGGACAGCGACTCGGCCTCCGTGATGAGCTTCTCCTTACGGTCCTTGGAGACCGTGCGCTGCTCCTCCAGGGCGCCGAAGTGGGTGGTGCGGCGCTCGGTGAAGCGCTTGCGGGCGGCCGCGATGCGCTGCCAGAGCTCGTCCTCGACCTTCTTGTCGAGGTGCGGCAGGCGCTTCCAGTCGTCGCCGAGGGTGCGCAGGCGCTCCCCGCTGGCCTTCCAGTCCGAACTGCCCGCGAGCTGCTCGGCCTCGGTCGCGAGCGCGGCCTTGGCCTCGGCGGCCCGGGCACGGGCCTCGGCCTTGGCGGCCTTGCCGGCCTCGACGGCGTCCTTGGTCTTCTCGAGCAGCGCGTCGACGCGGCGCTCGAGCGCGGCCAGGTCGCCGACCGCCGAGGCGGTCGAGATGCTGCCCTTGAGGCGGGTCGCGGTCTGCGCGACCTGCTGGGGGTCACCGGCGCCGCTGCGCAGGCGCTGCTCGAGCAGGGCGACCTCGGTCGAGATGACCTCGAAGCGGCGGCCGAAGTGGGCCAGTCCCTCCTCCGGCGTGCCGGCCTGCCAGGAGCCGACCTCGCGCTCGCCGTCCGCGGTCTTCACGAACACGCTGCCGGCGTCGTCGACCCGGCCGAAGTCGTTGCCGGCGGCGGTCGGCCGGGGCTCGGCGGGGGCAGCCGGAGGGGCTGCCGGCGCGGCCGTGGCCTCGGGGGCGACCTCCGCGGGGGGCGCCAGCTCCGCAGCGGACGCCTCGGGGGCGGCC
>JAOPVV010000225.1 GCA_025966005.1 Frankiales bacterium | reverse complement strand
CGGGGTCCTCGGGGGCGGCTGGTACCTCGCCGACGGCCGCTACACCTCCGCACCCTCCGTGCTCGGCCTCACCAAGGTCGAGGCGGAGGCGGAGTTGCGCGCGGCCGGGCTCAACGTCGAGTACCGGACGTCGGTGTTCGACGAGCAGGTGCCGGCGCAGCACATCATCGAGCAGGACCCCGACCCGAACGGCCGCGTCCGCAAGGGCGGCACCGTGAGGCTGCTCAACTCGCTCGGGCCCGACCGCCGGGCCGTCCCCAGCGTGCTGGGCGCGACGCAGGAGGCCGCGACCGCCGCCCTCCGGCGGGCCGGCCTCGAGGTCGGCGCCGTCACCCGGGCCTTCGACCGCATCCGGCCCGTCGGCACCGTCGTGTCGTCCGACCCGCCGTCCGGCGAGCGGCTGCGCCCCGGCACGGCCGTGGCGCTGGTCGTCAGCAAGGGGCCCGACCTGCTGCCGGTGCCCGACGTCACCGGCCGGCCGGTCGCCGACGCCACCAAGGCGCTCGCCGCCGCCGGCTTCAAGGCGGCGCCGACGGAGGTCTTCAGCGACAGCGTCGCCGCCGGCCGCGTCGTCTCCCAGGAGCCGGCGCAGGGCCAGGCCGTCCGTGACAGCACCGTCGCCCTGCAGGTCAGCAAGGGCCCGGAGCTGATCACCGTCCCCGACCTGCGTGGCCGCACCGGACCGCAGGCGGACGCGGCGCTCAAGGCGCTCGGGCTCAAGGGCCGCGCCTTCGACCTGCCCGACGGGCAGGGCAGCGTCGTCACGCAGAGCCCGCGCGCCGGCAGCAAGGTCCGCCGCGGCGCCGTCGTGACCTACTACGTCCTGTAGCCCGGTCTGGCAGGCTGGGCCGATGCCGCCCCGCAAGCCCTCCCCCGTAGGGGCGCACGTCCCCGTGTCCGGGGGGCTGGTCAAGGCGCTGGCGTACGCCCGCGAGATCGGCGCCGGCGCCGTGCAGGTCTTCGTCAGCAACCCGCGCGGCTGGGCGCCCGGCGCCGGCGACCCCGCGCAGGACGAGGCGTTCCGCGCCGACTGCGCCGCCAGCAGCATCCCGGTCTACGTCCACGCGCCGTACCTGGTGAACTTCGGCTCCCCGACCGAGGCCACGCTCGCCAAGTCGGTGGGCGCGGTCGAGCACGCCCTGCGCCGCGGCGCGGCGATCGGCGCCAAGGGCGTCGTCGTCCACGCCGGCAGCGCGGTCGCCGGAGCGCACCGCGACGAGGCCATGGCCCAGCTGCGCACCCACCTGCTGCCGGTGCTCGAGGCAGCCGACCCGGCCGGTCCCCGGCTGCTGGTCGAGCCGACCGCCGGCGGCGGTCAGGCGCTCGCCGCCACCGTCCAGGAGCTCGAGCCGTGGTTCGCCCAGGTCGACGCGCACGAGCTGCTCGGCGTCTGCCTCGACACCTGCCACGCCTTCGCAGCCGGCCACGACGTCGCCGGGCCGGGCGGCATGAAGAAGACGCTCGACGCCCTCGTGAAGGCGGTCGGGCGCGGGCGGCTCGCCCTGGTGCACGCCAACGACTCGAAGGACCCCCTGGGATCGCTGCGCGACCGGCACGCGGCGATCGGCGAGGGCCACATCGGCAAGGACGCGTTCGCCGAGCTGTTCCGCCACCCGGCCACCCGCGGCGTCCCCGTCGTCGTCGAGACACCGGGCGACGCCTCGACGCACCGCCGCGACATCGAGCTGCTGTGCTCCCTGCGCGACGGCTGACCCCGAAGGGCCCCCTGCGCGACGGCTGACCCCGAAGGGCTCCCTGCGCGACGGCTGAGCTACTCCGGCCCGTCGCCCGGCGCCTCCTGGTAGGAGTACCGCTGCTCCTGCCACGGGTCGGCCAGGTTGTGGTAGCCGCGCTCCTCCCAGAAGCCGCGCCGGTCCTCGGTGAGGTACTCGACCCCGCGCGCCCACTTCGGGCCCTTCCACGCGTACAGGTGCGGCACCACCAGGCGCAGCGGCGCACCGTGCTCGGCGCTGAGCGGCTCGCTGTTGCGGTGGGTCACGAACAGCGCTGCGGCGTCGGCGAAGTCGGCGAGCGCCATGTTCGCGCTGTAGCCGTACTCGGCCCAGACCATCACGTGGGTGACGTCGACTGCCGGGGGCGCCAGCTCGAGCAGCACCGACGTCGAGACGCCCGTCCAGGTGCTGTCGAGCAGCGAGAACTTCGTGACGCAGTGGAAGTCGGCGGTCACCTCGGTGCGCGGCAGCCCGGCGAAGCCGGCCGCGTCCCAGGTGGTCGGCCTGCCGCTCGCCGTCGCCCCGAAGACCCGCAGGTCCCAACCGGCCGGCGCCGGCTTGGGCACCGGCCCGTAGTGCAGGACCGGCCACCCGCGGGGGAGGTACTGCCCGGGCGGGAGGCGGTCGGCCGGCAGGCCCTGCGCCCGCTTCCTCGCCCCGAGTCGGCTGAACGGCGTCGTCACACGGAGCATCCTGCTCGAACCGCCCAGACCCGGTCGCACCGGGCCAGGATCCGCCCGCCGAGGGGCCGCTGAGGTAGCCTCCGGCCGTGCGCACGAGCGAGTACGGCTACCCGACCCGGGTCTCCCGGTCGGGTGGCAGCTAGCGCTCACCGACCTCCACGAGCCCCGGGCCCACGCCCGGGGCTCCTTCGCGTTCAGGAGTCCTTCATGGTCGTCGTCATGACCGCCGGTGCCACCCCCGAGCAGGTCGACGCCGTCGTCGCGCGCGTCGAGACCGCCGGCGGGTCGGCGTTCGTCAGCCGCGGGGTGCAGCGCACGATCGTCGGCCTGGTCGGGGACGTCGTCGCGTTCCAGGGCCTGAACCTGCGCGCGATGCCGGGCGTCGGCGAGGTCGTCCGGGTCTCCAAGCCCTACAAGCTGGTCAGCCGCGAAAACCACCCCGACGCCTCCACCGTCACCGTCGGTGCCCGCGGCGACGTGCACATCGGTCCGGACACGTTCGTGCTCATCGCCGGGCCGTGCGCCGTCGAGACCCCGGAGCAGACCTTCGAGGCCGCCCAGATGGCCAAGGACGCCGGCGCCACGATGCTGCGCGGCGGGGCCTACAAGCCGCGCACCTCGCCGTACGCCTTCCAGGGCCTGGGCAAGCGGGGGCTCGAGATCCTGGCGGAGGCGCGCGAGCTCACGGGGCTGCCCGTCGTCACCGAGGTCGTCGACCCGGCCGACGTGCCGCTGGTCGCGGAGTACGCCGACATGCTGCAGATCGGCACCCGCAACATGCAGAACTTCCCGCTGCTGCAGGCGGTCGGCAGCTCGAACAAGCCGGTCATGCTCAAGCGGGGGCTGTCCGCGACCTACGAGGAGTGGCTCATGGCGGCCGAGTACGTCGCCCAGCGCGGCAACCTCGACATCGTCCTGTGCGAGCGGGGCATCCGGACCTTCGAGACCGCGACCCGCAACACGCTGGACGTCAGCGCCGTGCCGATGGTGCACGCGCTGTCGCACCTGCCGATCGTCGTCGACCCGTCGCACAGCGCCGGCAAGCGGGACCTGGTCGTCCCGCTCACCCGGGCGGCCATCGCGGTCGGTGCGGACGCCGTGATGGTCGACGTGCACGCCGACCCGACGGCGGCGCTGTGTGACGGTCCGCAGGCGCTGTACGGCGACGAGCTGGCCGAGCTGGCCCGCGCCTGCAAGGAGCTCCCGCCGATGGTCGGTCGCAGGACCGCCTAGTGCTCCGGCGCCGGGCCCTGGGGACGGCCGCGCTCGCCGCGGCGGTCCTGCTCGGCGGCGGCGTGCTCGCCCTCGCCGCCGACCGCCCCGGACCCGGCGGGC
>JAOPVV010000198.1 GCA_025966005.1 Frankiales bacterium | reverse complement strand
GTACTCCGGCGAGGCCGCGTGCGCGTCGGCCCGCGACTCCCAGCTGGCCAGGTTGACGTCGCGCCAGCTCACGCCGTCAGCTCCTCCGGCGGCGCCAGCCCGTCGGGCGGCAAGAGCTCCACGGACGGCACGACCGGGTCGGCGGCCACGAGCTTCGGGCACGGGCAGCCGAACTCGTCGTGCCAGGCCCGCCGGCAGCCCGGCGGGTACTCGAGGGTCCGGACCACGCGGGCCGGGTTGCCGGCGACCAGGCTGTCGTCGGGGACGTCCCGGGTCACCACGGCGCCCGCGGCCACCACGACGCGCTTCCCGATCGTCACGCCCGGCAGGATCATCGCCCGCGCGCCGACCCAGGTGCCGTCGCCGATGCGCACCGGCGCCTCGACGTGCGGCCGTCCCTCGACGCCGTGGCTGTTGCTGTCCATCACGTAGACCTCGTTGGCCAGCGCGACGTCGTCGCCGATGGTGATCTCGAGGACGGAGATGACGACCGAGCCGCAGTTGATGAACACCCGGTCGCCGATGCGCATCCGGCCCCAGCCGCTGATCAGCGTCGTGCGGTGACCCGACCAGACCTTGAAGTCGTCGCCGACCTCGAGGTCGGTGGCGTCGACCGTCGGCGAGCCGAGCACGATCGCCTTGCGACCGACCGCCTTGACCTTGCGCAGGAACCACCGGCCGCGCGCTCGCTGGCGGTACTCCGCCGCGATCCACTTCGCCTCGATGCGGCGCCTCTCGAGATCCACGAGCCGAGAGCCTAAGCGGGCGGCGGGCGGCGGGCGTGCGAGCAGTGGCAGGCTCGTCGGGTGACCGCACTGCTGCCCCTCGGGCTCGTCCGCCTCGGCGACGAGCTGCCCGAGCGCGTGCACGCCGAGGCGGGCCTGCTCGCCCGCTGCGCGACGTCGGGGCTGGCGGTCCCGGCCGGCGGCGTCCTGCTCGAGGGGTACGACGACGTCGGCCCCCTGCAGCCCCAGGGGTGGGTCGCGGTGCGGGTGCTGGGCCAGCCCGCGGCCGTCCGCGTGCCCACCGACCGTCCCGCGGTCGTCGCCGCGGCCCTGCGCACCGCCCGGCTGGCGACGCCCGCCGGCGCGAGGCAGGACGTCCTGCTGCTTCGCGCCGTCCCGTCCGTGCACGCCGGCCGGGCCTGGACCGGTGCCGAGCACGACGTCGCCCGCGCCGTCGAGGCCGAGGCGCACGAGCTGGCAGCGGGCTCCGAGGCGCGCGAGCTGGTCCTGCGCCGGCTTGACCGGCGCTGGCAGCGGGCGCACCGGGGCGCTGACGAGTGGCGCACCCCGCTGCCGCCCTGGGGCATGCGCCTGTCCCGGCTGCTGCGCGACCTGCGCCGCACGCTCGGCAGCGCCCGGTACGAGGTCACCTGGGCCGACGACGGCCGGGTCTGCCGACTGCTCGGCGTGGTCCCGGCCGACGAGCGGGCAGGATCCACGGCGTGAACGAGGACGGCGTGACGGCGGACGGCGTGAACGAGCTCGAGGAGGTCCGCTGCTCGGCCAAGGGCTGCCACCGCGGTGCCGTGCACGTGCTGGTCTGGAACAACCCCAAGGTCCACGCGCCCGACCGCGAGAAGACCTGGGTGGCCTGCGACGATCACCGGCAGTCGCTGGCCGACCACCTCGACGTCCGCGGCTTCCTGCTGCGGGTCGAGCCGCTGCGGGTCACCTGCCCGACCTGCGGCGCGAGCTTCCCGGCGCCGCAGAGCTCCTGCCCGGTCTGCGACGGGCTCCGGACCGGGAGCTGCGGCAGCAGGGAGTAGGCCTCAGGCGGTGCGGCGGTCCGCGACCGCCAGGCCCCGCAGGGCGCCGAGCAGGGTCTGCACGAACTCGCGGGGCGCGGTGGAGCAGGCGTCGTGGTCCGCGTGCAGCAGCACCGGCTCGACGCCGAGGGCGGTCGCCAGGTCGTGCTGCTTGCGCGGTGGCACCAGCCGGTCCTTCGTCATGACCACGACGGACCGGGACTGCCCGAGCTCACCGGCCCACCCGCTGCTGTCGAACCGGCCCAGCTCGCGGCCGGCCTCCGCGAGGTCGCGGGCGCTGCCGCGCGACAGCTCGGACGCGACCCAGTTGCTCTCCCTCGACGGCGCGCCGGCGACCCGCATGCCGGCCTGCCAGGCGCCGCGCGGGAACAGGCCGAGCAGCAGGCGCAGCCCGCCCATGGTCCGCCAGAACGCCTTCTGCCGCGGGTCGCTCCAGTCGAGCGCGGTCGCGCACAGCACGAAGCCGGCGACCCGGTCGGGGTGGCGCCGGGCCAGCAGCTGGGTGACCGGGCCGCCCATCGAGTAGCCGACCACCAGCGCCGGGGGCAGGCCGAGCTGCTCGAGCACGCCGGCCGCGTCGTCGGCGCAGTCGGCCAGCGAGAAGGGCTCGCCGGACCGCAGCCCCCGGCCGTGGCCGCGCAGGTCCATCGCCAGCACCCGGTAGCCGGCGGCGGCCAGCGGGGCGTAGGAGTGCAGCCAGTTGAGGTCGCTGGGGAACATCCAGCCGTGCACGAGCAGGACCGGCGTCCCGTCGCCGCCGCTGTCGCGCACGAACAGCTCGCCGCGGCCGGGCACCAGGACGGTGCCGCCGGCGGGCAGCGGCAGCGGCGGCACGGGGGCGTCGTACGTGCGGCGAGGGCGTCGGCTCATGGCGACAGTGTCCCCAGCCGGACCGGGACCGTGCACGAGGGCAGGGGCGCGTGCGTCACACGGCCGTCGGCCTCCCCGAGACCTACAGTGCGCCGGTGCTCGCCCTCGCCGGCCAGCAGGTGCTCGCCGAGGGCCTGCCCGCCTCCCCTGCCGCCGCTCTCGTGATGAACACCCACATCACCGGGCTCGCCGTCACCCGCTCGCTGGGGCGCGCCGGCGTCCCCGTGGTCGGGCTGGACGACGAGCGCGGGGGCCTGGGCCAGCACTCCCGCCACCTGGCCGGCCTCGGCCTGGTCCCGGGCCCGGACGTCGACGACGGGCGGGCCCTCGCCGACCACCTCGTCGCGCTGGGGCCGTCCTTCGCCGAACGGCCGGTGCTGATGCCGACCAACGACGACTGGGTCCTCGCGCTGGCGCGCCACCGCGACCGCCTCGAGGAGCACTACCGCTTCCCGTTTGCGCCGTACGACGTGGTGCAGCGCGCGCTGGGCAAGACCGCGCTCTACCGGGCGTGCGAGGCGCTCGGCGTCGACGTCCCGCGGACCTGGTACCTCGACGACGCCTCGCCGCAGGACGTCGCCGCCCAGGTCGACTACCCCTGCGTGCTCAAGCCCGACGACAGCCGCGGCTTCTACCGGGCCTTCCGCGCCAAGGTGTTCGTGGTCGAGGACGCCGCGGCCTTCGTCGCCCGCTGCGCCGAGGCCGCGGCGCACGGCCTGACGCTCGTCGCGCAGCGCTGGGTGGCGACCGGCCCCGGCGGCTTCTGGTCGGTCGCGTCCTACCTCTCCCCCGACGGCACCCCGCGCGGGGTGTTCACCGGTCGCAAGCTCGAGCAGTGGCCACCGGACTTCGGGACGTCGTGCCTGGCCGACGCGCAGTGGCGGCCCGAGATCGCCGCCGCCGGCGTGAGCGTGCTGCAGGCGCTGGGCTACCACGGCATCAGCGAGATCGAGTTCGTCCAGGACTCCTCCAGCGGCCGCCTGCTGCTGCTGGACGTGAACACCCGCGCCTGGAAGTGGGTCGGGCTGCCGGTCGCCGCGGGCGTCGACCTGCCGCTGCTGGCCTACCGCGACGCCGTGGGCGAGCCGTTCGACAGCGGCCACCAGCGCGACGGCACCCGCTGGACGTTCCTGCGCGACTACCTGCCGCTGGTGCGCGCCGGCGCGGCGACGGTCCCCGAGGCCCAGGTGACCAAGGCGGAGTGGACGGCGCTGCTCGCCGGAACGCCGTCCGAGCTGGTCGACGCGGTGCACGACCCGGACGACCCCGAGCCCGGCTACGACGTGCTGTGGGACGGGCTCACCGGCGGCCTGGGGTACCGCTGCGCCTGCTGACACCCCGGCCCGGGGTCGCCTGCGGGCACGGTGGCCCACGGTAACGTCTTGGTCACACCCGTCCGTGCCACCCCCTGGGGGTCAGGTAGTGCTGCACGCCCTGCCACGCCGGTCGCTGCGTTCTCGCGCCGGCAGCCCGCTCGTGCTCCCCGTCCTGCTGATCACCGCGGCGTCCGGTGCCTTCGGCGGCCTGGCGCTGGCAGCTCCCGCCACGCAGCCGGCCGCCGAGGCGGCGCTGCGTCCGACCGCCCTGCCCTTCACGCCGCCGGTCGTCGCGCTCGAGCAGGTCGCCGACCTCGACCGCGCGTCCCGCTCACGACCGCGTGCGGCACTGACGCCGAAGCCCTCGCCGAAGCCGGTGGCGGTCGCCCCCGTGGCGGCACCGGAGCCCGTCGCGCCCAAGCCCGTCGCGGTCCCGAAGCCGTCCCGGACCCGGGTGCGGGCGCCCGCCGCCGCGGTCCGCACCGGCGGCACCTGCCCCGTCCCGAGCGCGTCGTTCACCGACACCTACGGCGCCGCCCGGTCGGGCGGTCGCAGCCACATGGGCACCGACCTGCTGGCGTCGTACGGCGCCCCGGTCTACGCCGTCGCGAGCGGGGTCGTCGACACGACCTCCAGCAGCAACGGCGGCATCTCGCTGTACCTGCGCGCGGGCAACGGCGAGCGCTACTTCTACGCCCACAACTCCGAGAACGTCGCGCGCGACGGCCAGCGGGTCGAGGCCGGCGACCTCATCGCCCGTGTCGGGAGCACCGGCAACGCCGGCAGCACGAACCACGTGCACTTCGAGCGCGAGGTCGGCGGGCAGTCGGTCAACCCGTACGCCTTCCTGCGCCGGATCTGCTAGCTACCGGTAGCGGAAACCGTCGAGGAAGCGGGCGAAGACCCCGCCCTGCGGCGTCAGTGGCGGGGCGACCGGAGGGGCGGTCTCGCGACGGCGTCCGACCGGCTTGTCGTAGTCGGTGTGCCAGATGGCCTCGACGACCTGCTCGTCGGTCCAGTCCTCCGAGCCCTCGATCTGGGGGACGAAGCCGCGCAGCATCCCGTCGGCCATGACGGTGGCCTCAAGACCGGCGGTGCCGTCGGCGTCCCAGACGGCCTCGCGCCCGTCCGGCAGGGTCACGGCGATGCCGAACTGGTAGACGCTGACCTTCTTGAGCGAGGCCTGCACGCCGTGGGCCCGCAGGCCGTCCACGACGCGCCGAGCACGGTTCTCCTCCATGACGCGCACAACGCACGGCCCCGCGGACGTGTGCCCGCGGGGTCGTGTGGCGTGCCCGACAGGGTCTAGACGGAGGCCGTCAGCTGGGCGAGCCGGGCCTCGACGGCCTGCACGACGCCCTTGCGGTCCTTGTGCGCCCGCTCGTAGGCGAGCGTCTCGCGCAGCTCGTCGAGATCGTCGACCTCCGCGACGTGGCGGATGATGCTGTCGCCCGAGAGCGTGTGGAAGGCCGCGAACGGCTCCTGGTCGGCGTCGACCCCGGTGAGGTCGATGACGTCCTCGCCGGCCGTGCGCGCGCCGCGCGCCAGCAGGCTGGTGCCGCGGTTGACGAGCCCGGCGGCGACGGCGAACGGCGCGCCGCCATACTTCAGCAGGCTGCCGACGGCCGCCTGGACGGGGGTTGCCTTGAGCGCCGACGTGCCGGTGCGGCCGACCTCGTCGAGGCGCGCCTCGAGCCACGCGATGGTGGCGGTGTGGGCGGTCTCCAGCCGGTCGAGCACGGGCAGCACCTGGTGCTGGCCGAGGCTGGCGGCCAGCGTGCGGGCGTACCGGGTGCGCTCCCGCAGCTGGTGCTCGAGCGCGAGGTCGCCCAGCAGCGCGCCCTGCAGCGTCTGCACCTGGTTGACCTGGGTCTGCAGGAACGCCCCGGCCCTGGACAGCGCCGCGCCGACGACGTCGGGCACCCCGCCCAGGTCCTTGACGGCCTGGCGCAGCAGCTGCGCGCGCTCGACCGACTTGGCGGCGTTGGCCTTGAGCTCGTCCGCGACCGGCGTGCTGGCGGCCTGGGTGCGACGGACGGTCGCGATCGTCTGCTCGAACGAGGTCAGGCGCAGCAGGTCCTGCAGCTCGGACACGAGCATGGCCTTGGTGACGGCCATGGTGGCCTCCTTCGTCTCGGGATCTCCTCCCCGGTGCCCGGACCCGGAGATCAGCACACGGGGTGTGAGCTGCCCCCCACCTGCGCCGGTCCGATCTAGGCTGGTCCGATGCGCTTCGGCTACTGGATGCCCGTGTTCGGCGGCTGGCTCCGCAACGTCCGCGACGAGGGCATGTCGATCGACTGGTCCTACGTCCGCGCGCTGGCGGTCGAGAGCGAGCAGGCCGGCTTCGACCTCGCGCTGATCGCCGAGCTCAACCTCAACGACATCAAGGGCCACCGGGCCCCGTCGCTCGACGCCTGGACGCTCGCCCCGGCCGTCGCGGCCGTCACCGAGCGGCTCGAGCTGATGATCGCCGTCCGCCCGAACTACCACTCGCCGTCGCTCACGGCCAAGGCCCTGTCGACCCTCGACGTCATCGCCCCGGGCCGGACCAGCCTCAACGTCGTCAGCTCGTGGTGGAAGGACGAGGCCGCCCAGTACGGCGCGCCGTTCGACGTCCACGACGCCCGCTACGACCGGACCGAGGAGTGGCTGACGGTCCTGAACCGGCTGATGGTCGAGGACACCGTCACCCACCACGGGGCGCTGTACGACCTCGACGGCTGCGTGATGGAGCCCAAGCCGGCGACCCCGCCGACGGTCTACATGGGGGGCGAGTCGCCCAAGGCCAAGGACGTCATCAGCCGGCACGGCGGCGCGTACGTCATGCACGGCGACGCCCCCGACGTCATCGCCGGGAAGATCGAGGACATGGAGCGGCGGCGGACCGACGCGGGCCGACCGCCGTTCCGGTACGGCGTCAGCGGCTACGTCATCGTCCGCGACACCGAGGCCGAGGCGCAGGCCGAGCTCGCACGGGTCCTCGACGTGCAGAGCGACCCGGCGGCCTACGCCTCCTACCAGGACTTCCTGGCGGGATCGCAGCTGGAGTCGCAGGTCTCGCTCGAGGAGTACTCGGTGTCCAACCGCGGCCTGCGGGCCGGGCTGGTGGGCACGCCGGAGCAGGTGCGGGCGCGCCTGCGCCAGTACGAGGCGGTCGGCGTCGACCTCGTGCTGCTGCAGCTGAGCCCCCAGCGCGAGGAGATGGCGCGCTTCGGCCGGGACGTCATCCGTGCGTACGCCTGAGCCGGTCGTCCTGACCGGCGGCGGCGTGACGCTCGAGCCGCTGGCCCTGGCGCACGTCCCCGACCTGCTGGTGGCCGGCGCCGACGCCGACGTCTGGCGGTGGCTGCCGGCGGCGCCACCGCGGTCGCTGGTGGAGATGACCTCGCTGGTCGAGCAGGCGGTCGCCGATCCTGCACGGCTGGCCTGGGCCGTCGTGGTCGACGGCCGGGCGGTCGGCTCGACGTCCTACCTCGACGTCGACCCCGAGCTCGGCGGGCTGGAGGTGGGCTGGACCTGGTACTCCCCCGCGCACTGGCGCACCAGCGTCAACCCGGCCTGCAAGCACCTGCTGCTCGGTCATGCGTTCGACGACCTCGGCGCCGGTCGGGTGCTGCTCAAGACCGACGCGCTGAACGCGCGGTCGCGCAGCGCCATCGGCCGGCTCGGTGCGCAGTACGACGGGACGCTGCGCCACCACCGCCTGCGGCCGGACGGCACGGTGCGCGACACCGCGTACTTCTCGCTCCTGGCCGCGGAGTGGCCCCAGATCAGGGCCGGCCTCGACGAGCGTTTGGGTCCGCAGAAGACGCGGTAGCGCGCGTGCGTGGCCGTCGCCGCGCCAGGTGGGCCGCCGATCACGAGCGCGCCGGGTCTCGGCGTGCAGCGCCTCCGCCGTCGGGTCCGGCCCGGCGCAGGCCGACAGCCAGGACCTGTCTTCACCGGGACAGGGCCCCGTCCACCGTCACCGCCGCCGAGTGCAGCAGCCCGGCCCTCGGGTCCTCCCCGGGACGGACTAGCCGCCGATGGCGGACATCGGCCGGTCGGGCTGCACGAAGCCGGGGTCGCCGATGCCGTGGCCCTTCCTCTTGCCGGCAACCGCGACGCGCAGCCGCTCGGCCAGCTCGTCGTCGGTGGCACCGTCGCGCAAGGGGGCCCGCAGGTCGCTCTCGTCGCGGGCGAACAGGCAGTTGCGGACCTGCCCGTCGGCTGTCAGCCGCAGCCGGTCGCAGGACGCGCAGAACGGACGGCTGACCGAGCCGACGACGCCGACCGTGGCCGGTCCGCCGTCGACGTGGAACTCCTCGGCGGGCGCGCTGCCGCGGGACTCGACCGGGATGAGCACGTGGTCGCGGCCGAGCACCTCGAGGATCTCGTCGGCGTCGACCATGGTGCCGCGGTCCCAGCCGTGCTGCGGGTCGAGCGGCATCTGCTCGATGAAGCGCAGCGCGTAGCCCTCGGCCAGCGCCCACTCGAGCAGCTCGGTCGCCTCGTCGTCGTTGACGCCGCGCATGAGCACCGTGTTGACCTTGACCGGCTCGAGCCCGGCGGCCTTCGCCGCGGCGAGGCCCTCCAGGACGTCCTCGTGGCGGTCGCGCAGCGTCAGGGCCAGGAAGCGCTCCGGCCGCAACGAGTCGAGGCTGACGTTGACCCGCTTGAGCCCGGCGTCCTTGAGCGCCTGCGCCTGCCGCTCGAGGCCGACCCCGTTGGTGGTCAGCGACAGCGCGAGGTCGAGCTCGGACAGCCGGGAGATCAGGCCGGGCAGCCCGCGGCGCAGCAGGGGCTCGCCGCCGGTCAGCCGCACGGTCCGCACGCCCATGGAGGCGAAGACGCCGACCAGGCGCACCAGCTCGTCGTCGGTGAGCAGCTCGGGCTTGGGCAGCCAGTCGAGGCCCTCAGCCGGCATGCAGTAGGTGCAGCGCAGGTTGCAGCGGTCGGTCAGCGACAGCCGCAGGTCGGTGTGCACCCGGCCGAAGCCGTCGACCAAGGGGGCCCTCATCCCCCGAGTCTACGTCCCGGTGACCCATCTCTCACCTCCGAGCGACCGTCGCGCTGCCCGTCAGGCCGACAGCGCCTGTGCCTCCAGGGCGACCTCGACGACGCCGTCGTGCACCCGCACCAGGTGGACCACGAGGCTCACCGCCGGGTCGTCGAGGCACTGGCCGGTCTCGAGGTCGAAGACCTGCTTGAAGACCGGGCTCGCGACGGTGTGCCGTTCGCCGCGGCTGCCGACGATGCCCCGCGAGATGACCATCGCCCCGCTGAACGGGTCGTGGTTGGAGACGGCGTGCAGCCGGTCGTCGGACGTCCGGAACACCGCGACCTGCTCGCCGTCGACCAGGGCGGCCACGCCCCTCTCGACCGGCAGCCGGGCGGCGGGGCAGATGGATCTCCACTGGGTCATGCGCGTACCCCTTCGACGATGCGGTCGAGATGACGGACGGGCAGGGTAGGACCCGCGACGAGGGGCTTCTCGTCGGGACGGGCGGGACGGATCTGGCCGCGCTCCTGCACGAACGCGATGCTCGGGTCGGCGACGTCGGGGGCGTTCACGAACGACGTGAAGCGGGCGAGCCGCTCGGGGTCGGCGAGGGTGTCGGCCCACTCGTCGCTGTAGGTCGCGACGTGGCGGACCATCGCCGCGTCGAGCTCGGCGCACAGCCCGAGGCTGTCGTCCATGACGACGGCACGCAGGTGCTCGATGCCGCCCTCCATCGCCTCGACCCACGGGGCGGTGCGCTGCAGCCGGTCGGCGGTGAACACGTAGAGCATCAGCACGCGGTCGATCGTCCGGACGACGGTCTCGGTGTCGACGTCCTGCAGGAACAGGTCGGCGTGGCGGGGCCGGAAGCCGCCGTTGCCGCCGACGTAGAGGTTCCAGCCGTTCTCGGTGGCGATGACGCCGAAGTCCTTGCTGCGGGCCTCGGCGCACTCGCGCGCGCACCCGGATACCGCCATCTTGACCTTGTGCGGGCTGCGCAGGCCGCGGTAGCGCAGCTCGAGCTCGATCGCCAGCGAGGTCGAGTCCTGCACGCCGAAGCGGCACCAGGTCTGCCCGACGCACGACTTCACCGTGCGCAGCGACTTGCCGTACGCGTGGCCGCTCTCCATGCCGGCGTCGACCAGGCGCTTCCAGATCAACGGCAGCTGCTCGACGCGGGCGCCGAACAGGTCGATCCGCTGACCGCCGGTGATTTTCGTGTAGAGCCCGAAGTCCTGGGCGACCTGCCCGATGACGATGAGGTTCCCGGGCGTGACCTCCCCGCCGGGGATGCGCGGGACGACCGAGTAGGTGCCGTCCTTCTGCATGTTGGCGAGCATGTGGTCGTTGGTGTCCTGCAGGCCCCCGCGCTCGCCGTCCAGGACGTACTGGCCGTCGATGCTGGCCAGGATCGAGGCGACGGTCGGCTTGCAGATGTCGCAGCCGCGACCGCGGCCGTGCTCCGCCAGCACGGCGCTCCAGGTCGCCAGCCCCTTGACCCGCACCACCTCGAACAGCTCGGCCCGGCTCAGGTCGAAGTGCTCGCACAGCGCGTTGCTGACGACCACGCCGAGCACGTCGAGCTCGGTCGTGACGAGGTCGTTCACCAGGCCGACGCAGGAACCGCAGACCGTGCCGGCGCCCGTGCAGGCCTTGACCGCCCTGAGGTCGCGGCAGCCGCCCTCGCTGACGGCCGCGCAGATCTGGGCCTTGGTGACGTCGCGGCACGAGCACACCTGCGCGGTCGGGGGCAGGGCCGCGGCGCCGATCCCGACGGGCGCGACACCGCGCTCGGGCAGGACGAGGTCGGCCGGGTTGCCGGGGATCTGGGCCCCGACGAGCGGGCGCAGGACGGGGTAGGCGCTCGCGTCGCCGACGAGCATGCCGCCGAGCAGGGTGCGCGCGTCGTCGCTGACGACCAGCTTCTTGTAGACCCCGGCGACCGGGTCGGCCCAGACCAGCTCGAGGGCGCCGGGCGTCTCGGCGTGCGCGTCGCCGAAGCTCGCGACGTCGATGCCCATCAGCTTGAGCTTGGTCGACAGGTCGGCGCCGGTGAAGGCGCGCCCGCCGCCGCGCAGCCGGTCGACGACGACGGCGGCCTGGTCGTAGCCGGGCGCCACCAGCCCCCAGCAGCGACCGGCGGCACTCGCGCACTCCCCCACCGCGTAGACGTCCGGGGCGCTCGCGGCGCAGGCGTCGTCGACGAGGACGCCGCCGCGCTCGGCGGTCATCAGGCCGGCGGCGCGGGCGAGCGCGTCGTCGGGACGGATGCCGGCGGAGAAGACGACGAGGTCGACGTCGAGCGGGTCGCCGTCGGAGAACACCATCCGCAGCCCGGCGTCGGTCGTCTCGATGACCTGCGTGACCGAGGACGTGCGGACGGCGACGCCGAGGTCCTCGACGAGCCGGCGCAGCGCCTGGCCACCGGCCTCGTCGACCTGGACCGGCATGAGCCGGGGCGCGAACTCCACGACGGTCGTCTCGAGCCCGAGGGAGCGCAGCGCGTCGGCGGCCTCGAGGCCGAGCAGCCCGCCGCCGACGACGGCGCCGGTGCGCCTGCCCACGGACGCGGCCTGGATCCGCTCGAGGTCGTCCAGGGTCCGGTAGACGAAGCGGCCGGGGCCGGTGGCGCCCGGCAGCGGCGGCACGAACGCCGTCGAGCCTGTGGCCAGGACCAGCGCGTCGTAGCCCGTGACCCGGCCGGACGCGGCGGTCACCGTGCGGGTGTCGACGTCGACCGAGACGACCGGGTCGGACAACCGCAAATCCAGCGCCGCGTGGTCGAAGAAGCCGTCGGTCACCAGGCAGAGCTCGTCGGCCGTCGTGCCGCGGAAGAACGACGAGAGGCCGACGCGGTCGTAGGCCGGGAGCGCCTCGCCGGCGTGCACGACGACGTCCCAGGTGTCGGTGAGCCCCTTCTCGACCGCCAACTCGACGAGGCGGTGGCCGACCATGCCGTGACCGACGACCACCAGGGTGCGTCGTGCCTGGGAGCTGGGCGTCATGCGGTCCTCCGTTCGAGAGCAGGGGTGGGGCAGAGCAGCCCTTCGACCAGCGAGCGGCAGCCGCCGCAGCCGGTCGTGGCCCGGGTGGCCAGGGCGACCTCGGCGACGGTGCGGGCCGAGCAGGAGCGCACGGCGCCGGCGCTGACCTGGTTGCAGGTGCAGACCACGGCGTCGTCGGCGAGGGTCGCCGGGTCGACCTCGGTGGCGGTGCCCAGGCCCGAGAACATCAGGTGCAGCCGCTCGGCGGGCAGCGGGGTCGCGCGGTCGAACGCCTGCGTCAGCGGGCCGGCGGTCGACAGGTCGCCCAGCAGGATCGCGCCGGTGACGACGCCGGCGGTGACGACGACCTTCTTGTAGACGTGCCGGACGGGGTCGGCGAACACCAGGACCTCGACGTCGTCGCGGCAGTCGGCCAGCTCGGGAGTGGTGTCGCCCATGGCGGCGAGCTCGAGGTCCATCGCCTTGAGCCGGGTGATGGTCTTCGAGCCGCCGTAGGCCGCCGCTCGGCCGGTGAGCAGGTCGGCCAGCACGGCCGCCTGCTCCCAGGCCGGGGCGACCAGGCCGTAGACCGTCCCGCGGTGCTGGGCGCACTCGCCGATCGCGTAGACGTGCGGGTCGTCGGTGCGCAGCAGGTCGTCGACCAGGACGGCGCGCTCGACGGCCAGCCCGGCCGCGCGGGCGAGGTGGACCTGCGGACGGATGCCGCAGGCGAGCACGACGAGGTCGGCCTCGACCTGGCGACCGTCGGCGAGCCGCACGCCCGTGACCCGGCGGCCGCCGGTGACGCCCGCGGCGAAGGAGCCGAGGTGGACACCGACGCCGAGCGCCTCGACGGCCCGGCGCAGGACGGCTCCGCCGGTCGGGTCGAGCTGGGTCTCCATCAGGTGGCCGGCCCCGTGCACCACCTCGACCGACAGTCCGTGCCGCAGCAGCCCGCGGGCTGCCTCGAGGCCGAGCAGGCCTCCCCCGACGACGACCGCCCGCTTCGCGCTGCCCGCGGCGGCGGTGATGGCGGAGCAGTCGTCGAGGGTGCGGAACACGTGGACGCCCTCGAGCAGGCGGCCGTCCGGCCCGGCGATCCCCTGCACCGGCGGCACCAGCGCCGTCGAGCCGGTGGCGAGAACCAACGCGTCGTACGGCGTCGTGGCGCCGTCGGACGAGGTGACGGTGCGGGTACGCCGGTCGACCGACACCACGGCGACGCCGAGGCGCTGGACGACCCTGCCGGGGGCGGCGGTCAGGGCGATCTCGTCGTGGCGGCGCTTGCCCGCGAGCACGTCCGAGAGCAGGACCCGGTTGTAGGCCGGGCGGTCCTCGGCGCCGAAGACGGTGACGAGCACGTCGGGGTCGCGCAGGCACAGCTCCTCGACGGCGCGGGCGCCGGCCATGCCGTTGCCGACGACGACGACGCGCCGGAGCTGGTGGCCGTCGGTGCGGGGCACGGTCCTGCGGGTCATCGGACGGCCTCCGCGACGCGGTCGATGCGGGCGGCGCAGACCTTGAAGGCCGGCATCCGCGAGGTGGGGTCGAGCGCGTCGCTGGTCAGCAGGTTGGCCCGCTGGCGGCCGGCCCAGTGGAAGGGCACGAAGACGGTGTCCGGGCGGATCGTGTCGACGACCCGGGCCCGCAGGAAGGCCTCGCCGCGGCGGGTGCTCACGCGCACCCGCTCGCCGTCCGCGACCTCGAGCCGGGTCGCCAGGAACGGGTGCAGCTCGACGAAGGCCGACGGCGAGGTCTCGGTGAGGGCGCCGATGCGGCGGGTCTGCGCACCCGACTGGTACTGCGCGGCGACGCGACCGGTGGTGAGCAGCAGCGGGAACGCCTCGTCGACCGGCTCGGCCTGCTGCGGCTGCCGGACGGCGACGAAGCGCGCGCGGCCGTCGGGGTGGGCGAAGCGCTCGAGGAACAGCCGCGGCGTGCCGGGGTGCGGTGCGCCGTCCGGTCCCGGCGCCGGGCAGGGCCAGTGCAGGGCCTCGCCGGCGAGCAGCCGGTCGTAGCTGATGCCGGCGTAGTCGGCCGCCCCGCCGGCGCTCGCCCGGCGCAGCTCGTCGAAGGCCGCCTCGGGCTCGACGGGGAAGCCGGTGGCGCAGCCCATCCGCTCGGCGATGCCGGCGAGGACGTCGAGGTCGGTGCGCACTCCCGCCGGCGGGCTCAGCGCGCGGCGGCGCAGCAGCACCCGGCCCTGCAGGTCGGTGGTGGTGCCGTCCTCCTCGGCCCACTGGGCGACCGGCAGGACGACGTCGGCCATCGCGGCGGTCTCGGACAGCACGACGTCGGCGACCACCAGGCAGTCCAGCGAGGCGAGCCGCTTCTGCACGTGCCCGGCGCGAGGGGCGCTGACGACCGGGTTGCTGCCCATGAGCAGCAGTGCGGTGGGGCCGCCGCCGTCGCCGAGCGCGTCGAGCAGCTCGTACGCCGAGCGGCCGGGCTGGGGCAGCGAGTCGGGGTCGACGCCCCAGACGGCCGCGACGTGGGCGCGCGCCGCCGGGTCGTCGAGCTTGCGGTAGCCGGGCAGCTGGTCGGCCTTCTGGCCGTGCTCGCGCCCGCCCTGGCCGTTGCCCTGGCCGGTGAGGCAGCCCCAGCCGGAGCCGGGACGACCGGGGAGCCCGAGCGCCAGCGCCAGGTTGACGAACGCGGAGACGGTGTCGACGCCGTGCGCGTGCTGCTCGGCGCCGCGGGCGGTGAGCACCATGGCGCGGTCGGCGGAGGCGAGCAGCCGGACGGCCTCGCGCAGGTCGGGCTCCGAGACGCCGGTGGCCCGCTCGACCTCGGCCGGCCAGGACGACGCGACGGCCCGGCGGACGTCGTCCCAGCCGGTGGTGCGGGCCGCGACGAACTGCTCGTCGACCAGGCCCTGCTCGATGGCCAGGAACAGCAGGCCGTTCGCCAGGGCGAGGTCGGTGCCGGGCTGCACCTGCAGGTGGAGCGTCGCCGCGGCGGCGGTCGGTGTGCGCCGCGGGTCGACGACGACGAGCGCGCCGCCGTTCTCCTTCTGGCGCGTGAGGTGCTGCACGACCGGGGGCATCGTCTCTGCGAGGTTGCTGCCGACGAGCAGCACGGCGCCGGCGCCGGCGATGTCGGCGAGCGGGAACGGCAGCCCGCGGTCGAGGCCGAACGCCTTCATCGCCCCGGCGGCCGCCGAGCTCATGCAGAACCGGCCGTTGTAGTCGATCTGGCTGGTTCGCAGGGCGACCCGGGCCAGCTTGCCGAGCAGGTAGGCCTTCTCGTTGGTGAGCCCGCCGCCGCCGAAGACGCCCACGCCGTCCGGGCCGCCCGTGGCCTGCGCGGCGCGGAAGCCCGCGGCCGCCCGGTCCAAGGCCTCGTCCCAGCTCGCCTCGCGCAGCGCCCCGTGGCGGCCGTCGCGCACCAGCGGGGAGGTCAGCCGGCGCGGCGAGTCGAGCAGCGCCGCCGACGTCCAGCCCTTGCGGCACAGGCCGCCCTCGCCGGCCTCGACCACGGCGGTGCCACCGGCGGGGGTCAGCGTCATGGAGCACTGCAGCGCGCAGTACGGGCAGTGCGTCGACACGGCGGTGCACGTCGGCACGGTGGCCAGGACGGGGGACGCAGCGGTGGGGGGCACCGCCACACCGTGCGGGTATCACGTGCCGCGGCGGTGTCCCTCGTGTTGCGGGCCTGTGACGAGGTGCTCATGCGGCAGACCGCACGCCGTGCGGTGCTGTGGGACACCATCTGGTCACAGCGGCGCAACCTGACGGCCGCAGACTGCGACGCGTCCCCCTTCAGGAGAGGAGCTCCACCGTGTCCGAGCCGAGCTCCACCGAGCCCCTGGCGGGCTTCACCGTTGCCGTCACGGCCGCCCGTCGCCGGGAGGAGCTGACCGCCCTGCTGGTGCGCCGGGGCGCCCGCGTCGTCGAGGCCCCGGCGATCCGGATCGTGTCGACCCAGGACGACGACCAGCTGCGGGCCGCCACCCACGACTGCATCGCGTCGCCGCCCGACGTCGTCGTCGCGACGACCGGGATCGGCTTCCGCGGCTGGATGGAGGCGGCCGACGGCTGGGGCGTCGGCGAGCAGCTGCGCGAGCGCTTCGCCGCCTCGGAGCTGCTCACCCGCGGGCCCAAGGCCAAGGGCGCCGTCCGCGCCGCCGGGCTGGCCGAGACCTGGTCGCCCGGCAGCGAGGCCAGTGACGAGGTGCTGGCCCGCCTGCTCGAGCAGGGCGTCACCGGACGGCGGATCGCGCTGCAGCTGCACGGCGAGCCGCTCACCGGCTTCACCGCCGCCCTGCGCGCCGCCGGGGCCGTCGTCGTGGAGATCCCCGTCTACCGCTGGGTCCCGGCCGAGGACCTGCGCCCGCTGCGCAAGCTGGTGGAGCAGATCGCCGCCGGCCAGGTCGACTGCGTCACCTTCACCAGTGCGCCGGCCGTCATCAGCCTGCTCGACCTGGCCCGCGAGGACAGCCGCGAGCAGGCGCTGGTCGACGCCCTGAGCCGTGACGTGCTCGCAGCCTGCGTCGGTCCGGTCACCGCGGCCCCGCTCGAGCGGCTCAGCATCCCGACCGTGCAGCCCGAGCGCGCCCGGCTCGGGGCGCTCGTCCGGACCGTGGTGGAGGAGCTGCCCGCGCGCCGCACCCGCACCGTCGACGCCGGCGGCCACGTGCTCGAGCTGCGCGGCCACAGCGTCCTGGTCGACGGCCGCACCGTCGAGCTCACCGCCCGGCAGACCGGGGTGCTGTCGGCCCTGGTCGACTGCGGCGGCCGGGTGCTCTCACGCCCCGAGCTGCTCAAGGTCGCCTGGCGCGACGAGCCGGCCGACGAGCACGCCGTCGAGATGACCGTCGCCCGGCTGCGCACCGCTCTGGGACCCGCCGGCGTCGTCGTGCAGACGGTCGTCAAGCGCGGCTACCGGCTGGCCGCAGCGCAGCTCTGACCGTTCGCACACCGCCGGAACGGCTGCGTGAGCAAAGAGTGACCCGGCGTCCTCCCGGACGCGACGGGGGCGGAACACCGGCTTCCTAGCGTCGGCCGCACAGCGCGGTGAGCCGACCGCCCCGACGACCAGGAGCCCATCGTGAGCGTGCCGACCCGGCCCGTGCCCGACGACGTGATCGACCTCGACGGCCCGCAGGCGCAGTCCGACGACGAGCTGCTGCAGCGCCGCGAGAACCACTGGATCGACCGCTGGGAGCCCGAGGACCCCGAGTTCTGGAAGGCCGTCGGCGCCAGGACCGCCAAGCGGAACCTGCTGTTCTCCATCCTGTCCGAGCACGTCGGCTTCTCGGTCTGGGTGATCTGGTCGGTGATGGTGCTGTTCATGCCGCCGCCCGTGTGGGGCTTCGACGTCACGGACAAGTTCCTGCTCACCACGACGCCGGCGCTGCTCGGCTCCTTCGTGCGCCTGCCCTACACCTTCGCCATCGCCACGTTCGGCGGCCGCAACTGGACGGTGGTGTCGGCGGCGCTGCTGCTCGTGCCGGCCGTGCTCGCGATCTTCCTGCTCGAGCCGGGCGTCTCGCTCAGCACCCTGCTGGTCGTCACGGCGATCGCCGGCGTCGGCGGCGGCAACTTCGCCTCGTCCATGGCCAACATCAACAACTTCTACCCGCAGCACCTCAAGGGACGGGCGCTCGGCCTCAACGCCGGCGGCGGCAACCTCGGCGTCGCCGTGGTCCAGATCATCGGCGCACTCGTGCTGTTCGCGAACGGCCCGACCACCGACCCGCGCGTGATGCTGTACATCTACGTCCCGCTGGTGCTGCTGTGCACCGTGCTGGCGTGGACGCAGATGGACAACCTGACGATGGCCAAGAACGACAAGGGCGCCCTGCGCGCGGTGGCCCGGCACAAGCACACCGGGATCATCTCGTTCCTCTACATCGGGACCTTCGGCTCCTTCATCGGCTTCGGCTTCGCCTTCGGTCAGGTGCTCGCCGCCGCCGGCGCGGAGCGCCCGATCTACTACGTGTGGCTCGGTGCGCTGGCCGGCTCGCTGATCCGTCCGGTCGGCGGGATGCTGGCCGACCGGTACAAGGGCTCGACGGTGAGCTTCTGGAACTTCATCGCCATGACGGTCGCGGCGGTCGTGGTCGCGTTCGCCGCCGACTCCGGCTCGATCCCGCTGCTCGCCACCTCGTTCACGGTGCTGTTCATGCTGACCGGGCTGGGCAACGGCTCGGTCTACAAGATGATCCCGGCGATCTTCCACGCCGAGTCGATGCGCGACCGCGGCACCGAGGCCGGCCGCAGCGCGCAGCAGGACCGCCGGCTCGCCAGCGCCCTCGTGGGCCTGGCCGGCGCCGTCGGCGCCTTCGGCGGTGTGCTCGTCCAGATCGCCTTCCGCGAGTCGTTCCTGGCCTACGGCAACGGCAGCGCGGCCTACCTGGCCTTCATCGCCTTCTACGTCGCCTGCGCGCTGGTGACCTGGTTCGTGTACCTGCGCCCGTCCGCCAGCACGCTCGCCGGCGTCTGACCCGCCCGACGCCCCCCACTACCCCGCTCGAACCGTGCGCCCCAGGCTGCTGGGCGAACGGTTCGGGCGGGGTAGTGGGGTCTAGAGGCCGAGGCGGTCGGCGAGTCGCGCGCGCTGGGCGGCCGGCGTGCCGAGCAGGGCGCTGTCGGCCCAGGCCCGGCGGAAGTACAGGTGGGCGTCCTGCTCCCAGGTGAAGCCGATGCCGCCGAGCACCTGGATCGTCCAGCCGGCCGCGAACGTGTACGCCTCCGACGCCTCGGCCTTGGCCAGCGGGGCGACCGTCTCGAGCTCGGGCCCGTCCTGTCCGGAGGTGAAGGCCTGGTCGGCCGCGAACGCGGCGTACTGCGCGGCGGCCCGGGCGCCGTCGAGCGCGACGAGCATCTCGGCGCAGCGGTGCTTGACCGCCTGGAACGAGCCGATGGGACGGTTGAACTGGTGCCGGTCCTTGGCGTACGCCACCGCCATGTCGAGGCAGGCGGCGGTGCCGCCGACCATCTCGGCGGCCAGCAGCGTGCACCAGAGGTCGACCAGCGGGGCGAGGTCCGCGACCTCGCCGAGCGGCACTGCCGGGGTCGCGTCGAGGCGCACCTCGGCGACCGGGCGGGTCAGGTCGAGCGCCTGCAGGCGGGTCCGGGTGAGCCCGGCGGCGTCACCGCGGACGACGTAGAGCCGGGTGCCGCCGTCGCCGCCGGTCGCGCTCACCAGCAGGACGTCGGCGGTGTGGCCGTGCTCGACCAGGGTCTTGACCCCGGTGAGCGTGACGTCGTCGCCGCGCGACAGGGCCGTCGTCCGCAGCCCGGCGACCCCGGCGGCGCTGGCCGGCTCGGTCATCGCGAGCGTCGCGATCGTGTCGCCGGCGGCGATCCCGGGCAGCAGCTCGGCCTGCGCCTCGCTGGTGCCGTACCGGAGCACCGCCAGGGACGCGAGCAGGCAGGCCGCGTACGGCGAGGCGGTGAGCGCCCGGCCGGTCTCCTCCATGACGATGGCGGGCTCGAGCAGCCCGGTGCCCGACCCGCCGTGCTCCTCGGGCAGGTGCAGCCCGGGCAGCCCCAGCTGGGTGCTCATCTGCTTCCACAGGTCAGCGTCGTAGCCGCGCTCGCTCTCGGCCGCGGTCCGGACGGCGCTGAGCGGGGCCTTGTCGGCCAGGAAGCGGCGCAGGGAGGAGCGGAAGTCGTCCTGGTCGGTGTCGTAGGCGAAGTGCACGGCCGTCAGCCCCTCTTCCTGGTCAGCTCGCGGAACGGGCCGGAGTCGAGCCGTGGCTCCTTGGGCAACCCCAGCAGCACCTCGCCGATGATGTTGCGCTGTACCTGCGAGCTGCCGGCGTAGATCGTCCCGGCGCGGGCGGCCAGGAAGGTCTCGACCCAGGACAGCGGGCTGTTCTCGGTGCCGGCCTCCGGCATCTGCAGCAGGCCGCCCGTGGCCTGCCCGGTCGGGGCGAGCGCCTCGGCACCGAGGATCTCCATCGCCAGCTCGGTGTAGGCCTGGGCGTACTCGCTCCAGATGATCTTGCTGATCGCCGACTCCGGGCCGGGTGGCTGGCCGGACAGCGACCGGGTCAGCGCCTGCAGGCCGCGGAAGCGCATCACCTCGACCCGGCTGTGGCACCACGCCAACCGGTCGCGGATCCGGGCGTCGCTCGTCACCCCGCGCTCGCGAGCGAGCGCGAACAGCCGATCGAGCTCGGCCCGGAAGCGGATCGCGTCGGTCGTGGCGGTCACGCCGCGCTCGAAGCCGAGCAGCGCCATGGCCGTGCGCCAGCCGTCGTCGACCGCCCCGACGACCTCACCGGCACCCGTGCGGGCGTCGGTGAGGAAGACCTCGTTGAACAGCGAGTAGCCGGCCATGTTCCGGATCGGGCGGACCTCGACGCCGGGCTGGTCCATCGGCACCAGCAGGAACGTGATGCCGCGGTGCTTGGGGGCGTCGGGGTTGGTGCGCGCCAGCACGAAGATGTGGTCGGCCAGGTGGCCGGCCGACGTCCAGGTCTTCTGCCCGTTGATGACCCACTCGCCGCCGTCGAGCACCGCGGAGGTGCGGATGCCGGCGAGGTCGGAGCCCGCGTCGGGCTCGGAGTAACCCTGGCACCAGCGCTGCTCGCCCGACAGGATCTTCGGCAGGTAGCGCTGCTTCTGCTCCTCGGTGCCCAGGTGGATCAGCGTGTTGCCCAGCATGCCGATGCCGAACGTGTCGTTCTCGCTGCCCTGCGGGGCACCTGCCAGCGCGAACTCCTCGGCCAGGACGACCTGCTCGACCAGGCTCAGCCCGGCCCCGCCGTACTCCTTCGGCCAGGACACCGCGAGCATCTGGTGCTCGGCGAGGGTGCGGCGCCACTGCTCGCGGAACTGCTCGCGCTCCTTCTCGGGCAGCGCGCCCATGCCGGCCCACCCGGCGGGCAGCTGCTCGCTCAGGAAGGCACGGACACGGCGACGGAAGTCCTCGGCCTGGGGCGGGTAGTCGACGTCCATGCCGGGACCCTAACCCTGGCGGAGCGCGGCGCGGCTACAGCTTCTTGACCCACTCGTCGTAGGACGGCGCCTCCGTGCCGACGGTCGTCTCGCTGCCGTGCCCGGTCAGCACCCGGGTCTCGGGCGGGAGGGTGAGCAGGCGGGTGCGGATCGAGTCCAGGATCGTCGGGTAGTCGCTGTACGACCGGCCCGTCGCCCCCGGACCGCCCTGGAACAGGGTGTCCCCGGTCAGCACCACGCCGAGGTCGGGCACCGAGAAGCAGACCGCACCGGGCGCGTGGCCGGGGGTGTGCAGGACGTGCAGGCGGGTGCCGGCGACCTCGAGGACCTGCCCCTCGCGCAGGGCGCCGTCGGGCTCGTGCCGGGCGTGCACCAGGTCCCAGAGCACCCGGTCGTCGGGGTGCAGCAGCACCGGGGCGGTGAGGCGCTCGCCCAGCTCGGGGGCGTAGCGGACGTGGTCGTCGTGGGCGTGCGTGCAGGCGATGGCGACGACGGTCCGGTCACCGACGGCGGCCTCGATCGCGTCCGCGTCGTGCGGCGCGTCGATGACGATGACCTCCTCGTCGTCGCCGATCAGCCAGACGTTGTTGTCGACGTCGAACGTCTGCCCGTCGAGGCTGAACGTCCCGCTGGTGACCAGGTGCTCGATGCGCGCGGTCACAGCACGACCACCGACCGGAGCACGCCGCCCTCGTGCATCTTGGTGAACGCCTCCTCGACGCCCTCCAGCGCGATCCGCTCGGTGACGAAGCGGTCCAGGGCGAACCGGCCCTGCTGCCACAGGTCGACCAGCAGCGGGAAGTCGCGCTCGGGCAGGCAGTCGCCGTACCAGCTGCTCTTGACCTGGCCGCCGTGGCCGAACACCTCGATGAGCGGCACCTCGAAGACCATCGTCGGGTTGGGGACGCCGACCAGGACGGCGGTGCCGGCGAGGTCGCGCGCGTCGAAGGCCTGGCGGAACGTCTCGGGACGGCCGACCGCGTCGATGACGACGTCCGGTCCGAACCCGCCGGTGAGCTCGCGCAGGCGGGCCACGACGTCCTCGGTCTTCGCGTTGACCGTGTCGGTCGCGCCGAACTCCTTGGCCCAGACGAGCTTCGCGTCGTCCATGTCGACGGCGATGACCTTGACCGCGCCGGCGAAGACGGCTCCGGCGATCGCGGCGTCACCGACGCCGCCGCAGCCGATGACCGCGACGGTATCGCCCTGCCGGACGGGTGCGGTGTTGACCGCGGCGCCCCAGCCGGCCATGACGCCGCAGCCGAGCAGGCCGGCGGCGGCGGGGTCGGCGGTCGGGTCGACCTTCGTGCACTGGCCCTCGTGCACGAGCGTCTTGTCGGCGAACGCGCCGATGCCCAGCGCCGGCGAGAGCTCGGTGCCGTCCAGGAGGGTCATCTTCTGGGTCGCGTTGTGGGTGGCGAAGCAGTACCAGGGGCGGCCGCGCTTGCACGCCCGGCACTCGCCGCAGACGGCGCGCCAGTTCAGGACGACGAAGTCGCCGACCGCGACGTGGGTGACGCCCTCGCCGACGGTCTCGACCAGCCCGGCGGCCTCGTGCCCGAGCAGGAAGGGGAACTCGTCGTTGATGCCCCCCTCGCGGTAGTGCAGGTCGGTGTGGCAGACCCCGCAGGCCTGCACGGCGACGACGACCTCACCGGGGCCGGGGTCGGGGACGACGATGGTCTCGATGCTGACCGGCTGGCCCTTGGCCAGGGCGACGACGGCACGGACTTGCTGGGGCACTGTTCCTCCACGAGACGGGACACACGGGTCTGGGTGCGTGCCCGCCGATGCTGTCACGACCGCCGGCGCACCTCGCGCAGCTGTCCGTCCAGCCGTCGGGTCCAGCCCCGGCCGTCCAGGTGCTCGAGCAGCGGGACGGCGACCCGCCGGGTCGTGCCGAGCGCCTGGCGGGCCTGGCTGAGCGTGAACGGCTGCGGCAGCGCGGCCAGCACCCGCATGGCCCGGGCGGGCCCGTCGGGCAGCAGGACGACGTCGTCGGCGATCCGCAGCAGGCGGCCGGCGCGCTCGGCCGC